>CAIPDP010000062.1 GCA_903863845.1 uncultured Mucilaginibacter sp.
ATGTGTTTATGCAGGTGGATATCAACAGGCGGTAGATCATGATCTTCACTCATCAACTCATAAGCACGGATGCATAGATTATCTTCAACTCTGCCCGGAATGCCAAGTCCGGAGGCTTCAAACTTTAAGCTTTGCGCGGGCAGGGCTTCCAGCGCATCAAATAGTTTTACCGGGTAAAAAATGGTTTCAAGATTATGATAACCATCGGTTCTGCGCGAAACAATGTTAAGGCCTATATTGATTTTAGCGTTCGGGAATACGATCATCAGTTTGACTAACAACGGCTGTATTTTTGCACATCCGTAGGATACCAAAAATAGATTATTTTTATTTGTACAGGAATTTTGTTGGAAAGAACAGCTACTGTTAAAAAGCAAATTGCCTGGAAACGATGGGCAAGTTCTAAAAAGCGGCAGGGCCAACACCCCACTGCCACTAATACAACTATCCCGATAGCTATCGGGACAACGAATACAATCAGTAAAACTAATACAACGTCTACAACCAATACAACTCACCATGAAACAATACCTCGACCTAATGAAGCATGTGCTGGAGAACGGCACCCAAAAGCATGATCGCACCGGAACGGGCACGTTGAGCGTATTCGGTTACCAGATGCGGTTTAATTTGCAGGATGGTTTTCCATTGGTTACAACAAAGAAGCTGCACCTGAAATCGATCATCCATGAATTGATCTGGTTTTTGCAGGGCGATACCAATATCAAATATCTGAAGGATAACGGAGTAAGGATATGGGACGAATGGGCCGACGAAAATGGCAACCTTGGGCCGGTATACGGTCACCAGTGGCGCTCGTGGCCAAAACCTGATGGAGGCCATATCGATCAGATCAGCCAGGTAGTAAAACAGATAAAAACCAACCCGGATTCAAGGCGACTGATGGTATCTGCCTGGAATGTTGCCGATGTGGAGCGCATGGCCCTCCCACCCTGCCACAGTTTGTTTCAATTCTATGTGGCCGATGGCTGCCTTTCCTGCCAGCTATACCAGCGTAGCGCTGATATTTTTCTGGGTGTGCCTTTCAATATTGCATCCTATGCCTTGCTCACGTTAATGATGGCCCAGGTATGCGATCTGCAACCAGGCGATTTTGTTCACACTTTCGGTGATGCGCATTTGTATAATAATCATATCGAACAAACCAACCTGCAATTAAGCCGTGAGCCAAGGCCACTGCCAACGATGAAGATCAATCCCGATGTGAAAGACATCTTTGCATTTAAATTTGAAGATTTTACGCTCGAGAATTATGACCCATGGCCACATATTAAAGGGGTTGTTGCAGTATGATGATCATTAGTATATTTGTATATGACTACTATCCAAATCAAAGCGGAAATAGACAAATTACTCAACCAGATACCTGATGATGCGCTGCAAAGCGTCCTCGAACTATTAACGGAGATTAAGGCGCAACCAGCTGACCAAACGAGGTTGGCCGCAAATATCAAAAAAAACATAACAGAGGATAAAGAATTGCTAAAAAGACTGGCGCAATGATTGACCTAAAAATTGTCATCAAAGCGCACAGTATTTTGATCGAACAATTTGGCGGAAGCAAAGTTTGGTCATCAACCATCCATTTATTGATGGAAACAAACGGATTACCTATCTGATGCTTCGACTTTTTCTATTGGAATCAGGAAGGGATATTACCGCAAGCCAGGATGAGAAATACAATATGACCATTGCTGCCAATAAAGGAGAATTGAATATAAATGATATCCGGGATTGGATCACCTTACATTTAAAATAATTTATTGAATGACCGTATCTATCATCGTCGCCATGGGCGAAAATAAAGCTATAGGAAAAGATAATCAGTTACTATGGCATCTGCCCGCTGATCTGCGCCATTTTAAGAATAAAACGTCCGGCCATACCATTATTATGGGTCGGAAAACATTTGACTCAGTTGGTAAACCCTTGGCAAACCGCCGCAATATTGTGGTGACCCGGCAGGATATAAAAATTGAAGGTTGCGAGGTAGTAAAGTCAATTGATGATGCTTTGGCGCTTTGCAGGGACGAAGAAGAAGTATTCATCGGTGGCGGAGCAGAGATATACAAACTGGCGATGCCCAAAACTGATCGAATTTACCTCACCATTGTACATCAGGATTTTGATGCTGATACTTTTTTTCCGGAACTCGATTTTGATCAATGGACTGAAACCTCACATGAAGACCACCAGGCCGACGAAAAAAATAATATCCCCTATTCTTTCCTGACACTCGAAAGGGCTTGATTTCGAAGACTTTCCTGCTTGATCGTACCCAAACCCTCTTTTAAGGACGAATTGTGGCAAGCTTGTGCGATATCCTGCAGCCAGGCTATTTTGTTCGCGACAAATTGTTTGAATATTAAATTTTATGCTTCTAAAATTTTATTAGATTTGCCGACTTGTTGAAAAAGCTTATAGACTAATTAATTACATATTTTGATTTACAATGCAAGGTAAAGGGATTATTAAATTTTTCGCCGTTCTGCTGGCGTTAGTGTGTATTTACATGATATCATTTACCTGGGTGGTGCAGAAGGTAAAGAATGATGCCAAAGCCTACGCCAAGGGAGACACAGCGAAACTAACTGCATATTTAGACTCAATTGCCACTAAACCGGTATATCCGGTGTTGGGTCATACCTATCAATACTGCCTTGGACACGAGCTGGCTTTAGGCCTGGACTTACAAGGTGGTATGAGCGTAACCATGCAGGTTTCGCTGCGCGATGTGGTTAAAACACTGTCAAACAATAATCCTGATGTGGTTTTCAATAAAGCACTTAATCAGGCGGATATCGACAGCAAAACCAGCCAGAGCGATTATATTACACTTTTCGTTAATAATTATGAGAAGCTGAATCCGGGTGGTAAACTGGCCGCTATATTTTCGACCAAAGACAACCAGGGTGATCTTAAATTCAGCGATGACAACGCCAAAGTTGAAGCTTATCTGAAAACTGAAGCCAAAGCTGCGGTTAAAAATACCTTTACAGTTATCAATACCCGTATAGACCAATTCGGCGTAACCCAGCCAAATGTTCAGTTGCTGGAGGATAAAAACCAAATTTTGATCGAGCTTCCCGGTGTTACTGAACCTGAGCGTGTACGCAAACTACTGCAAGGTACTGCTGAACTGGAGTTTTATAATACGTTTGACAATACCGAGGCGCTGCCTATCCTCAACAGGATCAATACCGTATTGGCTGCAAAAGCAAAAGCTAGCAAAGATTCTTTAAAGTCTACATCTGCTAATACCGCTGCCAGCAAAACAGCTGCCAAAACCGACACAACGGCTAAAGGTGCAAAATCACTCATCAACAAGATAACAAATAACGGTTCTAAATCTGACACTACTGGCCTGGCCGGCAAAGCGCAGGCTTTAGCGCAAAACCCATTGTTTGCTGTACTGGCTCCAATGTATAGCCAAAGCGGTGCATTGCAGGGACCAGTTATTGGTCACGCTGCAAAAAAAGATACAGCCAAAGTGAACGCGATGCTGAGAAGCCCGGAAGTGAAGGCTGTTATCCCGCAAAACATGAAATTTTTGTGGAGTGTAAAATCTACTGCAGAAGAGAACAGTGATGAGGATAATGCATCGAGCACATCTCAGGAAAAAATATATACGCTTTATGCAATGAAGCTCTCAGGTGCCGATTATACTTCGGCCCTTAGTGGTGAGGTGATCACCGATGCGCGCAGTGAGGTTGACCAAACCAAAGGCGGCTGGGAAGTGACCATGACCATGAACTCTGCCGGTGCACAAAAATGGAAAGAGATTACCGCTGCTGCTGCTCCTAAACATGCTTCCATCGCCATCGTACTTGATAACAATGTTTATTCAGCACCTGGTGTTGAAAACGAAATTGCAGGTGGTGTATCATCTATTTCCGGACATTTTTCGCAAAAAGAAACTCAGGATTTAGCCAACGTATTGAAAGCCGGCCGCTTGCCGGCTCCGGCGCTGATTGTTTCTGAGGCAACTGTAGGTGCTACCCTTGGTCAGCAAGCTATTCAAGCAGGTTTACTATCGTCAGTTTTAGGCTTCATTGTGGTGTTGATCTTTATGATAGCCTATTACAACCGCGCAGGTACTGTAGCTGTGGTAGCCGTTATCATCAACGTATTCTTCCTGATGGGCGTATTGATCAGTCTGAATGCAGTATTAACCATGCCTGGCGTTGCAGGTATCGTGTTAACACTTGGTATTTCGGTAGATGCTAACGTTTTGATCTACGAACGTGTGCGCGAAGAACTGGCCCTCGGAAAATCGATCAAACTGGCCGTAACCGATGGTTTCAAACATGCATTGCCTTCGATCCTGGACTCCAACATCAGTACATTCCTAACCGGTTTGATCCTATTGGTATTTGGTAGCGGCCCGATCAAAGGCTTCGCAGTAGTATTGATGATCGGTATCGTAACATCGTTATTCTGTTCGTTGCTGATCTCACGTATCATTTTTGAATGGCTGATAGGCAAAGGCAGAGAGATCAAATTCTCAAACCCATGGAGCTCACATACCTTCAAGAACGCCAATTTTGCCTTCGTAAAAAACCGTAAGTGGTTCTATATATTTTCCAGCACATTTATTGTCCTGGGTATTGTATCGATGTTTACCCAGGGCTTTAATTATGGTGTCGACTTTGTCGGTGGCCGTACTTACATCGTTCAGTTTGACAATAAAAATGTAACTACAGAGACCATTCACAACGCGATCGATCGTCCTTTGGGTGCCAGCGAGGTGAAAACTTTCGGTACCAACGAGATCAGCATCACCACTAAATACCTGATTGAAGAAAATACTACAACCGCTGATACTAAGGTTAGAGAAACACTGATCGATGCTTTAAGCAAAAACCCGGACACGAAGATCAGTGATAAGAATATCGTTAAATTCCAGAAAGTTAAGGCTACCATTGCCGAAGGCTTAAAACAATCGGCCTTCTGGACCATCTTTATTGCCATCATCGTTATCTCGGGCTATATTTTGATCCGTTTCCGTAAATGGCAGTTCAGTTTGGGTGCAATGATAGCTACCGCTCACGATGCATTGATGGTATTGTCATTCTTCTCGATCTTCAAGAATTTTATTCCATTCCTTGATATCGACCAATCCTTTATCGCCGCGATTTTGACCGTAATTGGTTATTCGATAAACGATACCGTGGTTGTATTCGACCGTATCCGTGAGTTCCTTAACCTGCACCATACAGCAGCTGACGATCCTAAGGAAGTGATCAACCATGCGATCAACAAAACTTTAAGCCGGACCATTATTACCGCGCTGACCGTATTGTTCGTACTGATCGTATTGTTCATCTTCGGTGGCGACGTGATCCGCGGCTTCTCCTTCGCCTTGTTAGTGGGTGTATGTTTTGGTACTTATTCGTCTATCTGTATCGCTACACCGGTTATCATCGACTTTGGCAAGAAAGATTTAAAATAGTCTGACCAGTTATAAAACAAAAGCTCCCCGAAAACCGGGGAGCTTTTTTGTTTTTAGCACATGCTGATGGTTTGCCTGCATTCCGACGAATACGTTAGGGAATATTGGTGAACTGTAATGTATTAGCACTTATCTTAGCTTATTGATTTTTGTTTCGATGAAAACACTTGCCTTAAGTACCCTGCTGATGATGATCGCTTTTTTAGCAAAAGCCCAGGATGATGGGGACGGGAAAATACGCACCTATCAGGTAGATCATTCAGTCAAGTCACCTGCGCCAATCGCACCGGATTCTATCAAACTAAAAATTGAGGACAACAATGTGTATTATCAAAAAACGTTCAAAGTTGACAGCAATATTAAAGTAAGCAGCATTTACACGCGGGTTCTTGAATTTATGGCGGCAAAAAACTTTCAGCAGAACTATGGCTACGAACAAGAGGGCAAAATTATTTATACATCGGCTCAGGATCTCAATGCCACATCGGGAACATTCTTCGAAAATTATGAGGCGGGTGCCTCTCCTTACACGGTACAATTCGCTTTCAGTGTTGATATGAAAAACGGTCGCTTTCGTTGTACCATCAGCAACGTGGTTTTCTTTTTGCCTTCTGAGGGCGGAAACTGGAGGACCAATTTATACCTGGTTTATCAAAAAATGACCGGCAATGAATCCAGACGTGTCAAAAACTACGCAAGATCCCTGATCGATTCATTCGAAAAATACCTTATCGATTTCACAAACGGCCTTTATACCGAAGTGGAACACAAAGCTGATATCTATAACTCCAAGTTTTAAAGCTATGGCTGCAGGGATCCAATTGACCGAATGCCCGAGGGACGCCATGCAGGGCATCCCGCAATTTATAGCTACGGAGGCCAAAGCTGAATACATTAACCTGCTGCTGCAGGTAGGATTCGATACCATCGATTTTGGCAGTTTCGTATCGGCTAAAGCTATTCCCCAGATGCAGGATACGCAAGAAGTTTTAAAAAGGCTGGATCTGTCAGGAAGCAATTCGAAATTACTGGCTATCATCGCCAATTACCGCGGTGCCGAGGAAGCTGCATTATACGACGAGATAAGTTTTCTCGGATATCCTTTCTCGATATCAGAAACCTTTCAACGCCGCAATGCCAATTCGGATATAGCAGGGGCATTCGAGACTGTACAAAGGATAAACCAACTATGTACGGCTTCAAATAAAAACTTATTGATCTACCTTTCTATGGGTTTTGGAAATCCTTACGGAGATGACTGGAGCAAAGAGCTGGTTTTAGAATGGGCGACAAAGCTATCAGCAATAGGCATCAAACACCTTTCACTGGCAGATACAGTGGGTATGGCGCAACCAGACCAAATAGGAGAAGTTTATAGCTTATTAGCTTCAGAATTAAAAAACACAAACCTGGGTATTCACCTCCACGCTACCCCTGGCACCTGGCGCGAAAAAGTTGATGCGGCCTATAAAAGTGGCTGCAAACGATTCGACTCTGCTTTGAAAGGTTTTGGTGGCTGCCCGATGGCAGCAGACGAGCTCACAGGCAATATCGCCACCGAAAACGTGATAGCTTACCTGTCAGAGCAAGGAATCGACCTGGGGCTTAATTTGGATAAACTGGGCGAAGCGATGGAATATGCGAATTGTATTTTCCTACAATAAATCTTAACTTTACCTTATGGCGATAAGTAATATTCCAGATTTAATAGTTCAAGAAACTAAACAACTGCCTGAAAATCTTTTGAAAGAGGTTTTGGATTTTGTATTGTTGCTTAAAAGAAAAAATAAATTAGGCGAAACTAAAAATGATTTGAGCGCGATGCAGCTGACCGAATTGAGTCACCTTGAATCGGAGTTTGAGAATTACAAAGAGCTGTTTCCGCATGAATAAATACGTTGCCGACACGATGGCAATCGTGCTTTACCTTGAAGATTGCAAATTACCAGAGAAAGTTAAATTAACCTTTAAAGAAACCGTTGCTGGCAAAAACTAATTGTATATTTCGGTAGTTAGCTTAATGGAAATAGGCTATTTGTTTGAAAAAAAGCGAATTGATACTTCAATTACGGCCGTAATAGAATTAACCCAGAGAAATAAAAGTTTTGCCATCCAGTCATTGGGCTCAGAAATTTTACTATCTGCGTTCAAGAACAAAACTATACCCGAATTTCACGACCGACTAATCGCAGCAACAGCATCAGTTTTAAAAGCTGAACTTATCACCAATGATCCGATAATTCAACTATCGGGATTTGTAGAAACTATCTGGGGTTAATCTCACCCCAACACCATCTTATAATGCAGCATCCCTGCTTCTTCAAACTGAGTACCGGTTTTTACAAAATTAAAACGCTCATAGAGACTTGCAGCTGCCAACTGGGCATGCAGGTAAACATGATCGGCATCTGGTGGCAGATCGGCTATAACTGCCGCTACCAAAGCTTGACCTATCCCCTGCCCTCTATATTTTTTCAATACTGCAAATCGTTCAAGCTTATACCCTTTTTCGGTTTTTCTCCATCTTGATGCACCTGCAGGAACGCCATCAACAGTCGCTAAAAAATGGGTGCAAAGTTCATCATATTCTACCTCCAGATCAGGAGGACAGTTTTGTTCCATCACAAACACCTCCCGCCTGATAGCAAATGCCTTTTCAAGGCCAGCTGGCTCGGTTACCTTATGTGCTTCTATTTTTGGCATCGGTCTTTGGTCATTTGCTGCGCGTCATTGGTCATTGGTCATTTGCTGCACGTCATTGGGTCATTGGGTCATTTGCTGCGCGTCATTGGGTCATTAGTCATTTGCTGCGCGTCATTGGTCATTGGTCATTTGCTGCGCGTCATTGGTCATTGGGCATTAGTCATTGAATTATTAGGCAAAACATTTATAAGTAGCCAATCAACTAACATTCATGGAACATGGACTATGAACTATGAACCATGAACTATGAACCATGAACCACAACATAACAGAAAAAGGTCAATTGGTAAACCAAAAAACCTTTTTCATTTTATATCGATCATTTACAAATGCCAAATGACCAATGACTAATGCCAAATGACCAATGACCAAAAAACTACAACTTGCTGTTTACGTCAAAGCAGTTCAGATCTTCGAAAGCGCCGGTGAGGCGTTTTACGAAAGTTTCTTCTGCTTTGCGTAACCAAACACGTGGATCGTAATATTTTTTGTTCGGAGAATCAGCTCCTTCAGGGTTGCCTATCTGGCTTTGCAGGTAGCCTTCTTTCGATTTATAGTAATCTTTGATACCTTCCCAGAAAGCCCATTGCATATCGGTATCGATATTCATCTTGATCGCACCGTAAGAGATGGCTTCGCGGATCTCTTCTTGTGTAGAGCCTGAGCCTCCGTGGAACACAAAATTGATCGGTTTATCGGCTGCCAGGTTAAATTTCTTTTTCACATACTCCTGAGAGTTATGCAGGATCACCGGCTGTAGTTTAACGTTTCCGGGTTTATAAACACCATGCACGTTACCAAATGCTGCTGCCACTGTAAAGCGATGGCTAACTTTCGAAAGTTCTTCGTATGAGTAAGCCACATCTTCCGGCTGGGTATACAAACGTGAGCTATCAACATCACTGTTATCTACACCATCTTCCTCACCACCAGTTACACCTAATTCGATCTCGAGCGTCATACCCAATTTCGACATACGTTTAAGGTATTCGGAAGAGATTTCGATATTCTCATGAAGAGGTTCTTCTGAAAGATCGAGCATATGCGAAGAAAACAGGGGTTTGCCGGTTTCAGCATAAAATTTTTCGCCGTAATCAAGCAGGCCATCAACCCATGGTAATAATTTTTTAGCACAATGGTCGGTATGAACGATCACTGCTACACCGTAGTGTTCGGCCAGCAAATGGATATGCCGGGCTGCAGATACACCACCTAAAATGCAGGCCTGCAGTTTCGAATTATCTAATGATTTACCAGCATAAAACTGCGCACCGCCGTTTGACAA
Organism: uncultured Mucilaginibacter sp.; assembly: GCA_903863845.1. Taxonomy (GTDB): domain Bacteria; phylum Bacteroidota; class Bacteroidia; order Sphingobacteriales; family Sphingobacteriaceae; genus Mucilaginibacter. The sequence continues at coordinate 9,462 of CAIPDP010000062.1, forward strand.
CTGAATAATAACCGGCGAGTTTACTGCTTTGGCAGTTTCTAATACACCGTTGAGGGTATTGGTACCTGTAACATTTACTGCAGGAAGGGCGAATTGGTGTTGTTTTGCTATTTCGAATAACTCCTGCACCTGTTCGCCGTGCAGTACACCTTTGTAATTTTTTAAGCTCATGAATGGTTTGTTTCGGGGTCCGAATTTATAAAATTTATTAGTTTATGCCATTATTTATTTAATTATTATTAAGATTTTCGTTCAATAATATCAACATTTGTAAACAAAACTGAAATTAAAGGCTTTTTATATTTATATGGCATCATTAATATTTTTCGTTTCTTTGCATATGATTGGAGGATCAGTTAACTAATGACCTGGTTTAAAAGAGAATCAAAAGGTATTATTACCACCACTGAGGAGAAAAAAGAAGCTCCCGATGGAATCTGGAATAAATGCCCAAACTGCAAAAAGCCACTACACTATACCGAACAGGTTGAAAACCAATATGTTTGCCACTATTGTGGTTACCATATCAGGATAGGTTCAAAGGAATATTTTTCGATACTTTTTGACGATAACAAGTTCACAGAACTCGACATAAACCTGCGTTCAGGCGACCCGCTGCATTTTGTGGATACCAAAAAGTATACTGATCGCTTGCTGGAAACCAAAGCAAAAACCGGTTTGAATGATGCTTTGCGTTCGGCCTACGGAAAAATTGATGGGCAGGATCTGGTGATCGCCTGTATGGATTTTAATTTCATAGGCGGTTCAATGGGCTCGGTAGTGGGCGAAAAGATCTCCCGTGCTATTGATTACAGTATTGAGCACAAGGTGCCGCTGCTGGTGATATCAAAATCGGGTGGTGCGCGAATGATGGAAGCCGCATTTTCATTGATGCAGATGGCCAAAACTTCGGCGAAACTGGCATTACTGGCAAAAGCTAAAATTCCATATATCTCATTGCTGACCGACCCAACTACAGGTGGTGTTACCGCTTCCTATGCCATGTTAGGCGATATAAATATTGCTGAACCGGGCTCATTGATCGGATTTGCGGGACCAAGGGTGATCAAAGAAACCATTAAAAAAGACCTGCCTAAAGGTTTCCAAACTGCTGAATTTGTTCAGGAGCATGGATTTTTGGATTTTATAGTAGATCGCAGAGAGATGAAAGAAAAACTGGCTACCTTCCTCAGGCTGATGGCCAATTGATAGTAGCTACACCCATAAAAAAAGGCTTTGATCATCAATCAAAGCCTTTTTTGCTAAGCAAAGGTCAAGCACAGCTCCCTGAGTTTAGCGACTGTATGGTCTACCTCTTCACGGGTATTGAATTTGGAAAACGAAAAACGAACTGAAGGTCGGGATGCCTGACTGCCGATAGCGTTCAAAACATGTGAGCCAATATCTGTTCCTGAACTGCATGCACTCCCTCCTGAAGCCGAAATACCGGCAATATCAAGGTTAAACAACATCATATCTGCCAGATCGGTGCAAGGGAAAGAAACATTAAGTACCGTATACAAGCTCTTATCAGGGTCGGTCTCACCATTAAATTCCACACCGGGAATATTCGCTTTAAGTTGTTGTATCATAAAAGCTTTAAGCGCCTGTATGTGTTCGCGATGCTCGTCCATTTTTGCATAAGCCAATTCCAATGCTTTGGCCTGACCTACAATACCATACACGTTTTCAGTACCACCGCGCATGTTCCGTTCCTGCGAACCACCATAAATGAAAGGTTTTATTTTTATTTTATGGTTGACATACAAAAAACCGATCCCTTTGGGACCATGTAATTTATGTGCTGCACAAACCATAAAATGCAATTTCAGTGAGCGGAGATCATGTGCATAATGCCCTACTGTTTGTACGGTATCTGAGTGGAATAAAGCATCGTATTGCTCGCACAGATCGCCGATGCGGTGCAGATCGTTCAAGGTGCCCAGTTCGTTATTGGCATGCATCAGGGAAACAAAACTGCGCCCATTTGTTTTCAGCAAATGCGCCAGGTGATCATGATCAACATTACCCTTGCTGTCAACCTCTACATAACTCAACTTAATTGTACCGGCCTTTTCCATCGCTTCAAGCGTATGAATTACGGCATGGTGCTCAATCGGGCTCGAAATAGCATGCCTGATACCATGATCCTCGATACCACAGCGGATAGCAGTATTATCAGCCTCAGTGCCTCCGGAAGTAAAAAATATCTCGGATGGCGAAGCATGCAACAATCCGGCAATCGTTCGGCGCGACTTTTCAATCAGGGCCCTTACTTCGCGGCCATGGCTATGTATCGATGAAGGATTACCATAGTAATTTTCCATCACCCGGTACATTTCTTTCAGTACCTCCGGATCGATGGGTGTTGTCGCTGCATTATCGAAATAAACACGCATGAGTTGATGAATGAGTGAATGAGTGAGTTAGTGAATTAGTGATTTTTTAGTTCTGTTTCAAAAAAACAACTATTTTCTTTTAATATTCTTTTCTGCAATTGTTTTCCGCGCAGTTGATAGCACTTTCAATATTTCTATGGCTTCGGATTTCAATTTAAATACTTCATTTGGTTTAACTACATAGGCTTCTTTCATGACCTCCATCCAAAAAACTGATTCGTCAGCTTCTTCCACAACAATTGATAGCTTTGAATGAAATTCGCCTTGTGAACAAAATCTACGAGCAGCACGGTAATTGGACCCTACTGAGGAAGATGAACGTAGCAATTGTTTACCTATAATTTTACCTTCGTCAGTTTTGGGCAATGTTCTATAGAATCGGATATTGTCGACAACAAATTTTTTGGTTCGATTTCGAAATTGCGTTGCAAATTCAGTTTTTCCGTAATTTTCTATTACTGAATGTAAACTTAATTGCTAAAACCCAAACTCTACCCACTAACCAGTTCCGTTACCCACTCAATAAATTACTTACCAAATCACTCATTCACTATTTCACTAACTCACTCATTCACTCATTCAAAACGTCTATCTTACAAATGCAGTATCTCCTTAATATCTCCAATGATCTTATTAGCAAGGCTTTCTGCGACAGTCTCTGAGTTACCTTCCGAATAAATGCGGATAATCGGTTCTGTATTTGACCGACGCAAATGTACCCATTCTTTGTCAAATTCAATCTTGAGCCCGTCGATGGTCGTATGAGGCTGTTTCTTATACTTTTCTTCCACCTTCAATAAAAGCGCATCGATATCCATTTCGGGAGTAAGCGTGATCTTGTTTTTTGAGATATAATAACCCGGGTAAGTGCTCCGCAAATTGGAGACTGATTTACCATATTTAGCCAGGTGCGTTAAAAATAAAGCGATACCAACCAGTGCATCCCTGCCATAATGTAGTTCGGGATAGATCACTCCCCCATTTCCTTCGCCGCCGATGACCGCATGTACTTCTTTCATTTTGTTAACCACGTTCACTTCGCCTACAGCAGCAGCATGGTATTCGCCACCTGCATTTTCTGTAACGTCACGCAAAGCACGGGTCGATGATAAATTTGATACCGTATTTCCCTTTTTGTTTTTTAATACATAATCAGCGACGGCAACCAGGGTATATTCTTCGCCGAACATATTGCCGTCTTCACAAACAAAAGCCAGACGATCCACATCCGGATCTACAGCAATACCCAGATCAGCCCGGTTCTTTACCACTTCCTGCGACAGGGCCAACAGGTTTTCGGGCAATGGCTCCGGATTGTGCGGAAAATTACCATCCGGTTCGCAATACAGTTTATGAATGGTTTTTACCCCCAATGCTTCCAGCAAAGCCGGCACAAATAGTCCGCCTGTTGAATTGACACAATCGATAACAATATTAAAATTAGCCTTTTTGATGGCAGCAATATCAACCAGGGGTAGCGCCAGTACAAGATCGATGTGCTTTTTAAGATAGCTGTTATCCTGAATAACCTTCCCCAGATCATTGACATCAGCATAGCTAAAGTCGCTGCTTTCGGCAATATTCAACACCTCCTTACCATCAGCATCACTGATGAATTCGCCTTCGTGATTCAATAGCTTTAAGGCATTCCATTGTTTTGGATTATGGCTTGCCGTAAGAATGATACCACCTGCGGCATCTTCCAGGGGAACTGCCACCTCTACGGTTGGTGTAGTAGAAAGCCCGAGGTCGATCACGTCGATGCCTAAACCCTGTAGTGTGCCAGTTACCAAACTGTTGACCATACTGCCGGATATACGGGCGTCACGGCCAACAACTATCTTGTTTTTACCGGTTTTGCGAATGGCCCAGGTGCCATAAGCCGAAGTGAATTTTACGATATCAAGAGGTGTAAGTCCCTCTCCTGCCGCACCACCGATAGTGCCGCGTATGCCGGATATAGATTTGATGAGTGTCAAAGTGTAGCTATTTTAGCGCACAAAATTATAAATAATTGGCTTGCAAACGCACAAAATCGATCGCCGACGGTCCATATTGGCACTACTACCTATGATAACCGTAAAAGCGCAGCCGTAGTTTTATCAGTTCAGCTAACATAAGATAGGATGTTAATGTTTTATAAAGGTTTAAATAATTATTTTTGGCAAAACGCATTATGATCGATCACCTCCTACAGTTCGATAAGCACTTGTTCTATTTTATCAATCACGATCTGGGCAACGCCTTTTTCGACTGGCTGATGCCAATTCTGCGGAACGCAAAATCATGGATACCACTTTATCTCCTGATCATTGTTTTTTGCGTATGGAAATATAAAAAGGAGGGTCTGGTTATCATTGTCCTCATGGCCGCCTGTGCGGGTACGGCCGACTTTACCAGTGTTCATTTTGGGAAAAATGTGGTTCGCCGTCTGCGACCCTGTAATGATCCGGAAGTTTCTAAAACTTCTACACTACGCATCAACGGTTGTGGCACCGGATTCAGCTTTCCATCAACACATGCATCCGACCATTTTGCTATGGCTATATTTTTGTGCTTTGTATTTCGCAAAAAATGGCGGTGGATATGGCTATGGGCTTTGCTTTGGGCCGCTTCGATCAGTTTTGCACAGATCTATGTTGGTGTGCATTTCCCCATCGACGTATTTGCAGGAGCGATTTGGGGAACTTTGGTTGGCTGGCTGATATACCAATTATTTAAAAAGCTTCAACCTGATTTCTAATGGATCTCTGGAAAGTTATAATCTTGTTCCTCGGCGCTTTTCTGGGTGGTGTATCAGTCTTTTTATTTAAAGGCAACAATTCAAACACGCTTAAATTGGTGCTCTCGTTTAGTGGTGCCTATTTATTTGGCATAACGGTATTGCACCTGATACCTGATGCCTACCATGGCAACGATAATTACGTTGGTGTTTTTATTATGATCGGCTTTCTATTCCAGATCATCCTGGAGCAGTTTTCAGATGGTATCGAGCATGGGCATATCCATCAACCCCAACACGAACATTATGCCTTCCCGATCGGCATCTTACTGAGCCTGTGTGTCCATGCATTCTTAGAGGGTATGCCGATAGCCGAGGGCAATCAAAATCAGCTGGTTTTTGGTATAGCACTGCACCATATACCCGCAGCATTTGCGTTGGCAACTGTGCTACTGGCTAATAAGCAAAGCCCCAGAAATACGGTATTATTTGTCATTTTATTTGCCCTGATGGCCCCATCAGGCTATTTTTTTAGTGAAAGACTAAGTGCGGGCGGCATCGGAAACCTGCAGAAATATTATGGCCGAATTATGGGTATTGTAATTGGTATATTTCTGCATATCTCAACTACCATCCTTTTTGAATCAAGCGCCGACCATAAGTTTAATACCCGCAAAATGGTTGCCGTAGTTATGGGTATGGGGATTGCTTTAGGGGCGTTTCTGGTTGAATTATAGGAATCCGGCAGAGGAGAAAGGATAAAGGAGAAAGGAGAAAGGAGAAAGGAGAAAGGATAAAGGAGAAAGGATAAAGGAGAAAGGATAAAGGAGAAAGGATAAAGGATAAAGGATAAAGGAGAATGGTTAAGGGCGAAAGGTTAGGGGTGAAAGGTTAAAGGAGAAAGGTCAAAGGCGAAAGGTTAGGGGTGAAATGTAGTTTGTATTAGTTGGTCCGATTAATAAAAAATGACCCAATGACGCGAAGCAAATGACAAATGACCAATGACCAATGACCAATGACAAATGACTATCCCCTCAACTTATCGAGCAGCACACTCAACTGCGCTGCTTCTTCATCGCTAAGGTTGTTTTTGAGGATATCACGGGTTTTAAATTCGACGTCCATTTTGCTTAGGATATCAAGGCCGAGGTCGGTGATGCGGATATCGACAGCGCGGCGATCGCTTTTGTTAGTACAGCGCGAAACCAGGCCCTTTTGCACCAGCCGGTCGACGATGCGTGATGCATCCGACATTTTATCGATCATGCGTTCTTTGATCAGGTTAACAGTTGCGGGGCTGGGGTACTGACCGCGCAATATGCGCAAAACATTAAATTGCTGGGTAGTAAGCTGATGCTTTTCAAACTGGCAGCGCATTATGTTATTGAGCCACCCATATGTATAGTTGATGTTGATGACCGCCTTATGATAGTTATCTTCGAACTTCGTACTTTTTATTTCCTCGTCGATGCGCATGGGTCGCTCTTATTTAAAGCATGCAAATATGATGATTATTTTTTAGTTGTCAGAAGTTTCGCCGTTCAATCATTCTCATCCTGCTTATCGCCATTAGCTGATTCAGTGGATTTTCCAAAACTCCAGGGACAATGCAGGCATTTATTCTGACAGCAATATCCCCGCTTCGCATGGTATGCCCCGGTGAACACAAAAAGTCCATCGTCATTTATATAGTAGTCTGCACCTTCTTCCAGCATATCATCTCAGTATTTTCACAAATATACGATCGCCAAAGTGTTTTTTTAGCGAGGTTCCGTCGCCATGTAGTGTCCAAATCTGGCCAGGAGCGGTTTTTTCTATCGTTAGCAGGATATCGTTCCAGTCAGCATGATCGGAAATATACAGCGTATCTTGCTGGTTTGCCTGTAAATTTTTCCATCCCGAGGCGAAGAGGCGTTTAACGCCAATAGCCCGGTAATAGCTATCGAAGGTAAAAGGCGGTACGATATAAACATATTCCGACTGATTTTTCATCAGCTTTCGCCCATAGGGCTGGTATTTCCCAAGGTCGATACCGGCTTTTTGATATAGATTATTATAGGATAATATACTATGGTGTACCAATATGGTTTTTTGAGGAGCCTCGTCATTGATCATCCTGATCAGACGTTGACTTTTTCCCAATGCATAGGCCCCGAGCATGATATTAATTTTGATAGCATTTATCTTTTTTATTTCGCTAACAGGGTCAGGATGCTGAATATCCGGATCGGCAAAGGTGCTTTCCGTAATCAGCACATCTGTTTTTACCCACTCCAAGGGCTCACAGGTTTTATCGGGCTGTAATTTGTAGTCGCCGGTATATAAATACCTGATACCTTTATAAATCATCAGTATTTGGGCTGATCCAAGGATATGCCCTGCCGGGACAAAGGCGATCTCAACACCACCAATCGTAAATGGTTGATTATAATCCGCCATATTAAAAGCCTTTCCGGCATTTTTGCCATAACGCAACCTGATCAATGCTGCAGTGAATTCCGTACAATACACCTCAACATTTCCTGCAACTGCATGATCGGCGTGGGCATGAGAAACAACAGCCCGATGCACAGGTTGTTTCGGATCAAGATAAAAATCACCGTATTTGCAATATAGTCCGTATGGGTTAAATTGAAGGAAATCGTCCAGGATCATGTTTGGTCGTTTGAGTCATTGGGTCATTGGGTCATTTTTTGTTTTTAGGTAGTTTGCTGTCATTAGGTTCTCAGACTACGAACATTTTTTTTAATTTCATTACCCACTTCACCTACATGGCAATGACTTAATGACTTAATGACTTAATGACCTAAATACGTCGTGCAATTCCAAAACCTGCGGTATCACCAGTTCGGTGTCATCATTTTTTATGATGAAGTTGGCCAGCGTTTTCTTTTTTTCCTCAGTGAATTGTTTGTTTTCGCGGTTCAGGATATCTGCCCTTTGCAGTCCGTCGCGCTGCATCACGCGATTGATCCTTAACTCAAGGGGGGCAGTCACGAGGATCGTTTGATCACACATTTTGTAAGAGTCGCTCTCGAACAGCAAAGCTGCTTCTTTCAGCACATAGGGCACATTTTTTATATTGGCAACCCATTGATTAAATGCCCTGAAAACCGCGGGATGCACAAGCGAATTCAACAATTGCAATTGAGCTTCGTCTTTAAAAACAATGTCAGCAATATGTTTACGGTTAAGTGCACCATCACTAAAAAAGCTCCCGGCGCCGAATGCATTTATCAGTTGCCCAACCAGTAACGGGTCGTGTGTCATCACTTTCTTAGCCGCGTCATCAGCATAAAATACCGGAACGCCTAATATTTCAAATACCTTGCTTACAGTGGTTTTGCCACTACCAATATTACCGGTGATACCTATTTTCAGCATTATTTACGGATGATAAAATCGACGTTCGCCGGTTCAATTTTTACAATTTTGCAAAATGCCGGTAAGCGTGTCAGTTTAACCGGTAGTGTATTGTAGCCATTGTTGCGCCAAAGGTCGAGGTCGGCTGCCGCTTCAAAAAAGTCCTCGTCCATTTCCGGGTACCGGCGCATCGAAATAGTAAAGGTAACACTAACTTTCTGCGGGAATATTTTTACGTTGTATAAATTATGGTTATTAACCAGCTTAACGGGTATTTGCACAGTCTTTTCTGTGAATTCATCAACCGGGATATGTACAGCTACCGATTTTGGATAGATACTAATATTAGCCTCATTCACTGCCTGCAATGTCAGGTTTGTATGAATGGTTTGGCCTACACTATCCAGCTTAAGGGTATCTGTTCGCCAGGAATTAATACTGTCAATTACTTTCGCAGGGCCACTAACTGTGATAAATCCCGGAAACAATGTCGCATTATTTGACTGCCCGAATTGTGGTTGATATTTGATATCGGAAAGTAATTTTACAGGTATTTTTTTTGATTTGCGACCCGTAAAATCAAAATATAAAGTATCCGGACTGATCGCTGTTATTATTTGGTCAAAATCCTTTCGCTCGTTGATCTGTTTCAATTGCGAGCTCAATACCACAAAATCTTTGTTCTCAAGCGAGCGAAGATCAACGGTAATGGGCTTGTTAGCAAAGTCGGTTTGTTGAAAGATGATCTCCCAGCCTGTACACTGCAGCGTTGCGGTTACCGTATCAGGTTGCAGGGAATGAAATGCACGTTTTTGGGGTATGTTTTTGAAGGCGATGATCTCTTTAACTTTATAATCGTGTTTGTTTGAGAGTATGGTAGACACCCAAACGACAAAAGCTATCAACAGGCAGGTAATAAACGCAGATACCCTCCTTTGTTCAATTGCCGATAGTTTGATGAGTGCCATTTTAATAAAGCTAACAGCTTGAGCCTAAAGCTAACAGCAGCAAGGCCGAAACAGAAAACAAAAAGTTTAAAGTCGAACAAATATCGTTCAAACTTTAAACTTTTTACTCCGGCTTCAATTTCTTTATTTCCGGATCTTGAAAAAAGCGTGCGTCTTTAGCCTTGCGGCCTTCTGATCAATTAAGCTTTTTTGGCTTTATCTTTATCAGCGTCGACTACTTTTGGTGGTGTGTTGAGTGCTTTAGAAGCTTCCAGTGACACGGATGATTTTTCGAAACGGATCTTACCTCCGCCTTCAGTTTCAATCAGGAAAGTTGAATCGGATACATCGGCGATGCGACCATGGATGCCCGCAGTAGTTACCACTTTGTCGCCTTTTTTTAATTCTTCAACGTATTTTTTCTGTTCTTTATGCTTTTTAGTTTGTGGTCTGATCATAAAGAAATAGAAAACCACGATGATCAGAATAAACGGAAGAAATGTTTGAAATCCCGCTCCGGAAGCACCGGCTTGTAATAAAATAGCTGTTGTCATTTGAAATTTTAATTTAATACCACCTCGCCAATCAGGTGGACAATATTGGTTGGTGGATTGGTATTGGCTGTTACTTGTATTTGTTTGTCTTGTAAACCCATTTTGCCTTTACTGTTAAAGGTCACTTTGATCGATCCGCTTTCTCCTGGTTTTATAGGATCTTTCGGCCAGATCGGGGTGGTGCATCCGCATGAAGCTACCGCATTGGTGATGATCAGCGGCGAAATACCGGTATTGGTAAATTTGAATTCATAGTTAACGATATCGCCGGCTTTTATCTTACCAAAATCATGTGTTTCTTTTTCAAATTTCAACACGGCACGGTCGGCTGTCGAACTAGCATCATTCGAAGCAGTACTGCCCGTCCCATGATTACAGGCTACCATCAACATGCTGGCAGCCATTAAGGCTAATAACAGTTTTCTCATTGTTCAATTTGTGTTTTAGGCTATTTTCGAAATTTAGTTTTTATTCATCTATTAAACCCCGCCCGATCTTCCTGATACCATTTTCTGCTTTAAGTTCGAACAAAATTTTGTCTAAGATACCGTTTATAAACGAATTGCTCTTGGGCGTACTGAATTCCTTTGAAATTTCGAGGTACTCGTTGATCGTTACTTTGACCGGTATCGATGTAAAATTAACAAATTCCGTTATGGCCATCTTCATCAGCAAGGTATCCATCATCGCTATACGATCTGGCTCCCAGTTCTGGGTTTTTTTGCTGATCATATCCTGGTATTCGGCATCATAACGGATCGCTTTTTGAAAAAGATCGACGATAAATTCGCGGTCCTCGTCCCAGTTGCCGGTTACTTCAGCCAGTTTGTTCTGTTTGGGATTGTCAAACGAGAAATTTTTGAAGGTTTTTGCTATCAGGGCCTGTAATACATCCTTGTCAACCGGCCAGAAGATGAACATATCCTCAAATACCTGTTCGGCAAGTAATGATTTCAAAATTACCTTTTTAAAGATAAATTTGATCAGATCCTTATCGCTGTGAAGTGTATCGTCTGTTTTTTGCAGGTAATCGTTGTATTCCGGCGCATTTTTCAGGATCGTGAACAGCGATTTCGCCAGCTCGGGATCAAAGCTCCAGGATATTTTATATTTTTTTACGGCTGCCAGGTATTCGTCGTTCTTTTTTAAAGAAGCAATGAACCTGTTTTCAAGAATTTTAAGGTTTGGTTTAAGGTCTTCGGCCGTAGGCAGGTGTTTGTGTTTTCTTTCCTCGGCATCAATTTCGGCATAGCTTACCACCTCGGCTATCAGCGATAGCATCCAGATGTACATTTCGTATACCTTTTCAACACTTTGCAGCAGGTTTTTCTCATGCTGCCTGGTGTCTTTACTGTCGGATTGGTGATAGGCATAAAGCGCCTGCAGAACTTTTACGCGTAGATGTCTTCTGTTAAGCATTGTATAAAGAACGGTTAAACCGGGCTGTCACCGGTAAGGTTTTATAATTTAATAGGTTGATTTCACTCTTCTAATATCTGCAATACGTTTTTCAGCTATTTTGTTTGCCGCTTCGATCGTTGAAATTTTTTCGGCTTTTGATAGCTTTAATACATTGCGTGTTGCCTCATAAATATTCTCCGTGAGCTGCAGCGTACGTTTTTTGCTGAAACCCATCAATTCCGAATAACAATTGATGACGCCACCGGCATTGATCACATAATCGGGGGCAAACAATATCCCCTTTTGCTGCAATGCCCGGCCTTGTTCAAATTCATCATCCAATTGGTTATTTGCCGATCCTGCTATAATGGCGTATTTTAATTTATCAATTGTTTGTGCATTAATAGTTGCTCCAAGCGCGCATGGCGAATAAATATCAGCCTCGATATCAAAAATAGTGTTATTTGACACCGCTTTGGCACCATATTTTTTGGCCACCTGGCCGGTACGTTCTTCGTTGATATCGCTGACATATACCATCGCATTTTCATCGCGAAGTAAGCGTACCAGGTTTTCGCCCACGTGGCCTATTCCTTGCACAACTACCGATCTACCCGCCAGGTTATCGTTGCCGAACATTTCCTTTACGGCTGCTTTGATCCCCATAAATACACCCAGTGCCGTAATTGGCGACGGATCCCCGCTGCCCCCTATCGACTCAGGTACACCCATCACATATTGCGTTTCCATGCGGATATATTCCATGTCGCGCGGGTTGGTACCAACATCCTCGGCAGTGATGAACTCGCCATTGAGGTTTTTGATGAAACGCCCGAACTTCCGCAGCAGGGCCTCTGATTTATCCCGCCTCGAATCGCCAATAATGATGGCCTTACCACCCCCAAGGTTCAAGCCCGCAACCGCCGATTTATAGGTCATCGCTTTTGAAAGCCTTAAAACATCGTTCAGCGCGTCTGCTTCCGTTTTATAGGTCCACATTCTGGTGCCGCCTAAGGCTGGGCCAAGTGTGGTATCATGAATAGCGATTATTGCCTTTAGACCGGTTTCCTGGTCGCTGCAAAAAACTATTTTTTGATGACCAAAAGCATTCATCTGGTCAAACAGTGATTCGCTGGAGTTCTGGGTTGACATTATAAGTGTAAATGTGCCCGCTGTGGGATAGCGACAAAAGTATACGTTTTTTTGAATGTGACAAACATATTTAGCTAATAGTTGATTGATTGTGACGCAACTTGCTCCAAACTTAAACTGAAAGGCATATAAAGGCTCCTTAACGCATTGCAATGGGGTTGCAAAGGCAAAAAAAACTAACTTTGTTGCGCAAATGAAAAGCCTGGCTTATTTAAATAAATTCCTGTACAAATACCGTTGGCGGCTGATTCCCGGGATCCTGTTCGTTGTTATTTCTAATATTTTTCAGGTATTGACGGGTTCGGTCATTCGCGATGCGGTTGACCTTGTAACCGAGAATATCCCGCTGTACCGTCTTTATTCGGGTTTTCATAGTCAAACTGCTATTTATAAACTTATCGGTTTAAATACCCTGATCTTTGGTTTGCTGGTGCTTGCGCTGTACCTTATTCGCGGCGTATTCCTGTTTTTTATGCGGCAAACCATCATCCTGATGTCGCGCCATATCGAGTACGATATGAAAAATGAGCTCTATGCCCATTATCAGCTCCTGTCTCTTTCGTTTTACCGCCGCCACAACACCGGTGATCTGCTGAACCGCGTGACGGAGGATGTAAGCCGTGTACGCATGTACCTGGGTCCTGGCATCATGTATGCCATAAATACGCTGACCTTGTTCATTATCGCCATCACTTTCATGCTAACGGTGAACGTTCGGTTAACGCTGTTTTCGGTACTTCCTCTGCCTATACTTGCTTTTACTATTTACTATGTAAACAACATCATAAACTTTCGAAGCGAAAAGATACAGCAGCGTCTTTCGGCTTTGTCGAGCTTTGTTCAGGAGAATTTCTCAGGTATCAGGGTGATCAAATCCTACGTTCGCGAAGATTCGGTGCGCGATAGTTTTGTAAGCGAAAGTGAGAATTACAAGGTGCATTCGATGGCACTGGTTAAAGTACAGGCTTTATTTTACCCATTGGTTTTGCTTTTGGTAGGGCTAAGCAACATAATCGTGATGTATGTTGGGGGTGTAGAGGTAATGAAAGGAAATATCACGCCCGGTAATATTGCTGAGTTCATCGTTTATTTAAATATGCTAACCTTCCCGGTAATGGCCCTCGGCTGGGTAACCTCACTGATACAACGTGCCGCGGCATCGCAAAAAAGGATCAACGAGTTTTTAGATGAACAACCTGATATTATCTCACCGGCGGTTGCAGCTGTTCCTATCCATGGGCATATCCGTTTCGAAAATGTTTCTTTTACCTACCCTGATACTGGCATACAAGCCTTAAAAGATGTTTCGTTTACGGCCGAAGCAGGCCAAATGGTAGCCATTATCGGTCGTACAGGTTCGGGTAAAACCACCATAGCCAATCTGGTGATGCGCATGTACGATAGCACAGGTGGTACTGTTTGGATAGATGATCGACCGGTACGGGACTTAAACCTGGAGAGTTTCCGATCACAAACGGGTTTTGTACCACAGGAAGTATTCCTGTTTTCGGACACCATCGCCAATAATATTGCTTTTGGTTTTGATGTGCATCAAAGAACAAAAATTGAACAAGCCGCCCGGGATGCCGCCGTTTACAACAACATCATGGAGTTAGAGCATGGTTTTGATACGCTTATAGGCGAACGGGGGGTTACGCTTTCAGGCGGACAGAAGCAACGCGTTTCTATCGCTCGCGCCATCATCAAACACCCGCAGATACTGATCTTTGACGACTGCCTGTCGGCCGTTGATACCCGTACCGAAGAAGAGATACTGCGTAACCTGGGAGGGCTGATGAAAGGCAAAACAAGTATTATAATCGCTCATCGTATATCTACTATTAAAAATGCCGACAAAATACTGGTAATGGACCAGGGCCGGATAGTAGAACAAGGTACTCACGAGACGCTGATGGCCCGAAAACAGGTATATTTTGAGTTATACGAAAAACAACTTCTGGAAGAAGAAGAAAACGTTTGATTGTTAACTAATATGCTATAAATATGCCTTATTGTTTCAAAAACCGACAACAATATCGTTTTTAATACTTGTACTTTGAAAATTTATTTATATTTATGCCGATCAAAAACTAATTACAATTTATTAACATGGGTGATTTTGAAAACAGGGAGCGTGAGGAAGTACATTCGAAAAAGGTAAGAGCTGGTAAACGGACCTATTTTTTTGATGTGAAAGCAACACGGTCAAATGACTACTATATTACGATCACAGAAAGCAAAAAAAGGCTTGAAGATGGCGTATTTATCAAGCATAAAATTTTCCTTTATAAAGAAGATTTTGAGAAGTTCGCTGAGGGCCTGAAAGAAACAGTCGACTATATTAAAGCTAATCAGGATGTAGTTGAAAAACGCTATGAATTTAGCGAAACACCGGAAGTAGCCAAAGCTGCTGCTGATGACGATGACTTTTCATTCGATATTTAATTCAAAATAAACTAAAAGTTATACCATAACCCTGCCATTGGCGGGGTTTTTTGTTTCCCGGTAAATTGAGATCGTCAAAAACTGCAAGCCTGCATAATTCTGTTATCTTTGCGCCCGAATTAGCGGCAGGAAAACTTTAATAGGAAGCAGGTAAAATAGGATGACCACTTCTGAAACTTTTCACCAAAGCTTCAAACTTTAAAAAAGATATGGGACTTCAATGCGGGATAGTAGGTTTGCCGAATGTGGGTAAATCGACACTTTTTAACTGTTTATCAAACGCTAAAGCACAGGCAGCAAATTTTCCTTTCTGCACCATCGAGCCTAACGTGGGCGTGATCACCGTGCCTGATGAACGTTTAACCAAACTGGTGGAGATCGTGGAGCCTAAAAATGTTGTCCCGAATGTGATCGAGATCGTCGACATTGCCGGACTGGTAAAAGGAGCCAGCAAGGGTGAAGGCCTTGGAAACCAGTTTCTGGCAAATATACGCGCTACCAATGCCATCATTCATGTGCTGCGTTGTTTTGATAACGACAATGTGATCCACGTTGATGGTTCAGTAGATCCGATACGCGATAAGGAGATCATTGACACGGAACTACAACTGAAGGACCTGGACTCGATCGAAAAAAAGATCAGCAAGATCGAAAAAATGGCTAAGACAGGTGGTGATAAAGAAGCAAAAAAAGCTTTTGAAGTATTGACCATTTACCGCAATCATCTGCTCGAAGGAAAATCGGCACGTACTGCCCCGGTAGCAGTAGAGGATCAGGAATATATACAGGATATCTGGCTGCTGACCGCCAAACCCGTACTTTACGTTTGTAATGTCGACGAAGCTTCGGTAATTAAAGGCAATGCCTATGTTGACAAAGTTAAGGCAGCAGTAAAAGACGAAAAAGCAGAAGTGCTGATCATTTCGGCTCAGATAGAGTCAGAGATCGCTCAATTGGAAAGCTTTGATGAACGGCAGCTATTTCTTGACGATCTTGGTTTAACCGAATCGGGCGTCAATAAACTGATCAAAGCTGCTTATAAATTACTTAATCTGGCTACTTACTTTACGGCAGGTGTACAGGAAGTACGCGCCTGGACCATCACACAGGGCTTTACGGCTCCGCAGGCCGCAGGCGTAATCCATACCGATTTCGAAAAAGGCTTCATCCGTGCTGAGGTGATCAAATACGAAGAATTCGTTAAATATAAAGGCTCGGATGCTGCTATTAAAGAGGCCGGAAAATTGGCCATAGAAGGTAAGACCTATATTGTACAGGACGGGGATATCATGCACTTCAGGTTCAATGTGTAGGTAACAAGTCGGGAGTGTTGAGTCTTAAGGGCTGAGAGGGTTTTGTTTAGGTTGTTTTGATTAGGGCGGCGACTATAGCATCTAAAATAATATATTTGCAACAGAATTACGTTCCCGTAGTTCAATGGATAGAATGTCAGATTCCGGTTCTGATGATATGAGTTCGAATCTCTTCGGGAACACTGATAAAGCCACATTTTTGTGGCTTTTTTGATTTAAGTTCAGGTATGATATTTATGTTCAAAAACCAATCAGGCAACCAGGTTATGAAGAAATTCCCTGGTTAAAGGCTTTTGTACAAAGGAGTCGACAAATTTATACTCCTCCGAACGCTTGATATCTTTTGGGTCGATAGAGGAAGAAACTATATATAACTTGATATCCTTTCTCAGTGAATGATGAATTTTCTGATATCCCTTCAAAAAATCCCAACCGCTGTAATCTGGCATCTGCAAATCAAGAAAAATATAATCGGGTAGGTTGTTTGAATTAGCTTTGTTAAGTTCCAGAAAGTCGAGCGTTTCTTTGGCGTCAGTACTCAAAATTACTTCTTCTATATTGCCATATTCCCGTAGCATCAACTGCGCGATCTTATGGTGCATCATATCGTCATCAATCATTATTAATTTACTCATAAGTTTATAGTTTAACTATTAATAAAGCTACCAACAATAGTTCGATTTTCCAACAATTAAATTATCGACATATCAACACACACTTGAAAATAAACACTTAGCAGGGATAACAGCAAATAAAACCAGACCTTTGATCAGGGGATAAAGGTCTGGCCGATGAATGTTGCGATTAAAATATTTCGTTTAAGTACGATTTGTGATCATCTTAAACCTTCACTTTTTTCCAGCCGCCCCACTTGAATAAAAGGTAGCTCTAAACTGTTATGAACGTGCTGGCATGGAGAATTCCATTTTTTACCCCTATTTTCCAAAAACCCTGGAAAAGCGATAAGCACACGCTACCTGAAAGTTCCAAAACCAATCTCACGCGTTTGTGGCTGTAAGACCGGCTTGAGCGGTCTACTCCGAGTTGTTATGATGTCAATAAAATTTGATGTCCTGAAAATATATCCGGATATTACAGCAGAAAAACCTAAAAACAAATGCGCTTTTTATTCATTATCCCGGCGGCACTGCTGGCTTTAGCATCCTGCAAACCGGCCACCCCTGCAAATACCGAATCAGTTTTAAATGGTTCCTGGAAATTGGTCAGCAGTAGATCGATCGTTAAAAAAGAC
>CAIPDP010000063.1 GCA_903863845.1 uncultured Mucilaginibacter sp.
CCCCTGGAGAGGGCTGGGGTGAGGCGAAGAACACCGTCTGAACCACGATTTAACAGATTAAACAGATTTACATAATAAACAAAAAAACAACCCCCTCTCCCCTGGAGAGGGCCGGGGTGAGGCCATGAAAGAGATCGCCAAAAAAGTATTCGGTATTGAAATTGAGTCGCTGCAACATGTTGCGGATGGGATTGGTGATGATTTTACTGCAGTGGTGAATACCATTTTAGCATCAAAAGGTAAACTGATCGTTGCCGGAGTTGGCAAATCAGGATTGATCGGGCGTAAAATTGCAGCCACATTGGCCAGTACCGGTACGCCCAGCTTTTTTCTGCATCCCGGGGAAGCCTTTCATGGCGATCTGGGTATGGTTGAGCAAAATGATACGGTGATATTGATCTCTTACTCGGGTGAGACCGACGAAGTATTAAAGATCATCCCATTCCTGAAATGGAACAATAATAAGATCATCAGCATTACCGGAAACAGCAATTCAACTATCGCTAAAAACAGCGATCACCATTTAAATGTAGCTATTCCGCGCGAAGCCTGTCCGCTTGAATTGGCACCCACTTCATCTACAACCGCTACGCTGGTGATGGGGGATGCCCTTGCCGTTGCGCTGATGGAGGCCCGGAAGTTTCAGCACGAAGATTTCGCACGTTTCCATCCGGGAGGAAGTTTGGGCCGCAAATTGCTGGTCAAAGTTAAAGACCTGATGCGGACCGAAAACCTGCCTTTTATTGCCAAAACGGCTTCATTTACCGAGTTACTATTGCGTATGTCGGAAGGTAAACTGGGAATGGTCATTGTAGGCGAGGCCGATCATATCGCCGGCATTGTTACCGACGGCGACCTGCGCCGCGCGCTTTTAAAAAACCCTGACACCACGAAACTGCATATCGACGAAATGATGACCCTTAACCCGGTGATCGTCGACCCAGAGGAGTATATCAACCAGGCTGAACAGATCATGCTCAGTAAAAAGATCACCACTATCCTTGTCGGCGCCGCTGATAGCAGGAGGGTGGATGGGGTGTATCAGATTTATAGTTTATAATTAGTTGTATTAGTTATATTGGTTGTAATGGTTGTATTTGGTAGAGATACGAGGTGGATTTACGAAGTTTTTTAAACTTCGTAAATCTTAGCTTAAGCAGTATAAATTGTCCCGATAACTATCGGGACAACCAATACAACCAATACAACCAATACAACCAATACAACCAATACAACCAACAATGCCCCTCCACCACGACCAAATGCACCGCCCAATAGCAATCCCTGCCAGGCCACAGCGGATCATATCTATTGTGCCTTCCCAAACTGAGTTGTTATTTGATCTTGGGCTGGATGCAGAAGTAATCGGGATAACAAAATATTGCGTGCACCCAAAGGAAAAGGTTGAGCATGTAACGAAAGTAGGCGGCACCAAGGACCTGAATATTCCATTGATCAAAGCAATAAACCCCGATTTGATCATCGGCAATAAAGAAGAAAACGAGCGGGGGCAGGTAGAAGAACTGATTCAACATTTCCCGGTTTGGATGAGTGATATCAGCGATCTGGAAAGTGCACTGGATATGATTCAAAAGGTCGGAGAAATTACCGACCGCTCAACCTACGCTCAGGAGCTGATTACGCGCATCACCTACCAATTCAACAAATTAACGCTAAAAGCACCCCAAAATCGTACCGCTTATTTCATCTGGCGCAAACCCTATATGGTCGCCGGAAAAGGGACCTTTATTGATGATATGTTACAAAAATGCGGTTTAATTAATGTTTTTGAAGCCGGGCGGTATCCGGAAATAACGCCAGCCCAACTTCAGACCGCAAATCCGCAACTGGTACTGCTTTCATCCGAGCCATATCCCTTTAAAGAAAAACATATCCGTGAATTCCGGGCCATTTTACCTAATGCCGCCATAAAAATTGTCGACGGCGAAATGTTTTCCTGGTATGGAAGCCGATTATTGCAGGCCCCCTGTTATTTTGAGCAATTATTTGATAACCAATAACATCAGTACTAAAATAGTCTTTCGGACTTCCGGACTTCCACCGACTTTCCGTCTCCAAACACAATAACATTTTAATCTTACCGAAATAACCCTATCTTTGCCGACTCTGAAAATCCTAATGCGGAAGTGGCGTAATTGGTAGCCGCACCAGACTTAGGATCTGGCGCTTCACGGCGTGGGGGTTCGAGTCCCTTCTTCCGCACAAAACCCCTGTATGAAAATACGGGGGTTTTTATTTGCTTCAGTAATACGGAAACGAATTAGAATGCTACGAGGCAGGAAAATCAAAATTAAAAATTCCCCCAGCCCGCGATCAACACTGCTCCCTCGCGTCAACGTACGGTGTTTGCCAACTCACCTCAGCCTTTCTTCTCCAGCACCAGCACCACCTTATTAAAATCTGATGAAGCGTTGATCACTTTTTTAAATTGCTCAAACTGGCTTAATGGGTAGCTGAAACGGCGGTATTCTTCCATAATGTGGATGGATAGCACCTTGCCATTCAGGGTATATTCAGTTACAAAACCCATGGTCAAATCTCCGTTTTCTTTGTAGGTTTCGGCAATTTTCAGGTCGTTCAGGTTGCTGATGGTATAGCCGTCGGGGATCACAAATTCAACCCGGCGTTCTTCCACGTGGGCAAAATCCATATCAACGGGCAGCTGGCGCGCCTTTTCCTGGTACATCTCTACCTGTGGACCAATGGCTAATCCGATTTTTACCAGCAGTTTATTACCTGCACGCTCCACCAGCTCGCCCGAGCGGGTCTTTATGTGCAGTACCAAAGGTACGTTGGTCGATTCATTTTCAAAATCGTTGTTCTCGATAGCCGACGATAGCAGGTCCTCCGAATCGGAAACCAACTTGGCCAGCTCTTTGATCAGTTTTTTCTTTTCCTCATCATTTGCGAAGGTAAAAGCATCCCGGTAGACAATGCTTGGGTAACCGGCAAAACTATGTTTTGCATCTACGATCACCGAATCAAGCGATGGTGTAAACACCAGTTTGGTCTCGAGGTTCTGTATCGATTTGGTATAGTCCTGAAAGGGGATCGGCTTAATTTCAGCAACTGCCGTCGAAACACTGCCAAGCGTTGTGCGTTTGCAAAATAAGCCATTACCGCCTGCCCATGATGGCAATATCCAGGGTGCACGGTAATCCGGGCGGCTTGGCGCCATAAACTCATTTTCGGCCGGGAAAAAGAACAGCGTATAATCACAATTGTTCCAGTTCTCAAAGGTGCGGTCTATGCGGGCCTTGCTGCGGTCGCTGGTCAATACAAACTGGTAATTGATACCCAGGTTCTGGAAAATTGCGCTGTAAAGCCTGAGTGTACCTATAGTGCCGGCAATCTTGTTTTTCAAAACCGTAGTTAACAGGTTGCCGTCTTCGCTATCCAGGTGCTCGTCATAGCCAAATTTCTTTTTTACATAATTCTCTATCGCGGTGATCTTCGAGGCTTCATCAGGTAATTTCGCCCAGCTATTTTCGTTCACCAGTTCGGCAACTTTGGCGGTTTCCTTGTCATTAACATCGGTATATATAGCAAAAACACGTCTGGCCAGTTCGTTCCAGGTAAACAGCCGTTCGCCTTTTCGGGTCAGGTCGTTATAGCTCAATTTAAACTCTACGCGCTGTAAGTTATCTTCGTAGGTGGCATATTTTTCCTCTTCTAAACCCGGTACATTGCTTAGCTCGAAATCGGAAAAGCGTTTTTCATTTAAAACTGTGTCTGTAGGCTGTTGCTGCGTATTGTAAGCTTTCAGCGTAAACCTTAGCCGTGTTGGCGCCACGATCTCCAGTTTACCATGCAGTACCGGGAAATTACTTTGGATGATATCCCTGCCAAAATAAGAGGGCGGCCGTTTAAAGGTGTAGGAATATTCAATTTCGCAGCCTTTTTGGAGTCCGTCGAGCGCAAAAATTTTGTAGCTGTTGCCATTTTCTTCGGTGATATCCTTGATGTTATTCTTGTCAAGGTTTACAACCTTACCGCCCGGCAATATGGTTCGGGCCTTTACATCAACCAGGTCTGAATTATCGGTAAATTCAAGGTAAATCTTGTTAAATTCTTCTATACCCCGGTCGTCATTTATATGTACCGCTTTGTGCAGCGTATAATATTCGGCCAGGTTATTATCTTTATCATCAATAAATTCTACCCGCCGGGTATCCAGTAAGATCACCGCCGATTCTTTGCTATATTTGGGATCGAGCATGGTTAACACTGGTTTTTCGTTCCATGGTTCGCTTACGATATTGGGGGTTTGTGCGTGCAATATTCCGGCAGATGTTACCATTGCGAGCAGTAACAGAGTATTCTTTTTCATCAATTTAATTTTTTGCGATACTTAGTGATTCTTTATACAAGGGAAACAGGTTAGCGAGCAGTTTATGCCATGATTCAAATTCGTCGCTTTTTAACATCAGGCGGTCGTTATCAAATTCCTGCGTCAGTGTAACCCAGCCATTTTTTTGTTCATAGCTGACGCTAAAGCCACTGTGCTTATCCGTATAGCTTTTGCCTTCGGGCAGGTAGGTGAGTTTATAACCATCCGGTATTTTAAACAGGGTGACGTATTTCTTTACGGATTTATAATCATAAGCCACCGGGATTTTCCGGTTCGGATAATCAAAATCATCATTCTGAAATTCTTTCAGCAGGTTCAGATTCAGGTAAAATTCATTGCCAATTTTTTTGCCATAATCCGGCAGGGTGAAAGTAGCTGAAACTTTAACCTCGCCCGGGTTTGTCTGGTTGCCAATTTTAAACGAATCTAAATGGAACTTATTTGAACCGCGTGCAAACTCATCACGCATGTATTCGTCCATATCCTTGTTTTCCCAATACATCAGCTTGCCGTGCATCGTGGTGGCAAAATAACCTTTATAATTGCGTATAACCTTGCCATGCAGTCCTGTGGGCGTTAATTCGAGCAGGGTAGTATCAACCAGTACATTGCTGTTCTTTTCAATTGTAGGTACTGTTAGCAGTTTATATTCGTTTTCGCCGATCGCGATCATTGCCTGCTTGTCTTGTGTACCTGCCGACGGCCAGCCAAAAACGCAGGTAGGATCTGTACCATCCAGAAAAATATATTTTCCATTAAGGTTAATGGTACAGATCATGTGGTCGCTGGTGATGGGGAGCGGAACATGGTCAAAATCATAGGGCAGTTCGCGTGTGCCGATCCAGGTAAAATAGGCCGGTACGTTAGCTCGGGTTAACATGGCGGTTAAGATACTGGCCA
The DNA here is from genome assembly GCA_903863845.1 of uncultured Mucilaginibacter sp. Lineage (GTDB taxonomy): Bacteria > Bacteroidota > Bacteroidia > Sphingobacteriales > Sphingobacteriaceae > Mucilaginibacter. The sequence goes on from CAIPDP010000063.1 coordinate 5,273, forward strand.
TGTCTTTACAATCACCAAATCGCCGGTTATATACCAGCGATGCATCCCGGGGTACGAAGCCACCCATGCCATCCTCAAAGGCCACATATTTTATATTGTGCTGCACCCAGCCATAAATACTGCGTGCCTTTTCTTCATTATTACTTTTGTTGCTTACCAATGAATCAACTAGCTGGGCCAATGCCGGACTCATCTTTTTATTAACGGTATCCAGGTAACCGCGACTCAGTTTATACAGGTCCTTACAATCAGATAAGTAGGAGATGACCTTCCCGTTTTGGTCCTTATAGCTCTGTATATAAAAGATCACATGTGGCGAATACCAGGCATAACCCGGTGCATTCTCATATCGTTTATCGGCCGTGCAGTTATTGACAGTGAAAGTAAAAATGGTACTATGGTGTTTATTCTCAATTTTAACATTGATGCTGGAGGTGTCGAGACCTGCCAGGATATATTTTACGGATACATCATTGGCTACAGTCAGCTTTAACTCCGATTTAATGATCGGCAGGTAGCTGGTAAAATAAAATGGCGAGAGCAAATGCGGATCGGTATTATTCCACGACACTTTCAGGTTTCCAACTGCACCGGCCTCAACCGATGGAAAATTGAAGGTTTTTTCCTTAACATCGTCATAAAAAACAAAGCTTTCCTTGTCCGTAACGGTTTTAAATTCCTTTACTTTTAGCTTTTCACCATTTGGAGTAGTGGTATAGGCCTCATATTGTCCAAGTTTTTGAAAATCGCTATGCGAAAATCCCGAACCATTCAGGTAAGAATTTGCATCCGACGATAGAAATTCCGTTTGCCTGTTTTCCTGACTTTCAACATAAGGCATACCATCCTTTAACTGAATATTATATTCAAGCGATTTAACCAGCATAACTGCTTTCTCGCCCGGGTAGCTGCGCTGCAAGTCTTCCAGTTTTTGCGCATTTGACTTTGTTCCGAAAAAGATGGAAATGCCTGAAGCGATCAGTATTGTAATTACTTTGTTATTCATTCTTTACTTCCAATAATACCCCATATTCATAGATCATCGTTTTGATGAGTTTTCCCTTTTCGTTGTAATATTTTACCGGACCATGGTTTTCACCGTTTTCGTAGCTTATTTCTTTGCTCAATGTGCCGTCACTGTAATATTCGCGGCAGATACCATCCACGTTTCCGGTTTTATATTGATAAACTGATTTTAGTTTACCATTTGGATAATACTCTTTCTCGATACCCTCGTAAGTGCCAAAAGAAACCGTATCAATAGTGCGCGGCTGCCCGTTGGCATAATAGATGATATCAGGTCCGTTCTTCGTGCCATTGCTGTAAAAACATATTCTTGCTGGATTGCCATTGGCATAAAACGCTTTCAGCGGTCCGTTCTTATAAGCTATGGGCAGGTCGGGTACATTTTTGCCGTCCTTGCCGATGTAGGTGTAAGATACCGCATTATCGTCTTCGAAATTCACCTGGTAGGCCAACGCACCACCCGGATCAAACTCCTGCAGCGGACCGTCCAGCTGATCGTTTTTATAATGCTTGCTGGTATATTTTGTACCATCGGGCAGGTACGAGATCTTTTCGCCGTTCAACTGGTCGTTAGCATATTGCGATACATCTTCAAGTTTTCCCTGTTCATTATAATGTTTCCAGGTGCCGGTTCTTTCACCAAATTTAAAGTATCCCTCGGTACTTTTATTGCCGCCATAATAGTAATCGACATACGCGCTGTCGCGGTAACCATGCTTGTTATAGCTTACAAATTCAACGCTTCCATCAAAATAATAGCCGGTATATTTTCCTTCCAGTTCACCATTAATATAAGTGCCTTCTCCCTTTAATTTACCATTTGCAAAATAGATTTTGTATTGCCCGGAAGTTTTCGCGAAGGAATCAACCCCGATCACTTTGCCTTTGCTGAATTGCCTTAAATTGATCAGCCAGCCGCCTTTATACTCTTCTTCGAGCGTTAAATTATTAGCACCGTCATATTCCTCATGATAACCCGAAAGTTCGCCCTCGTGAAAATATGAACGTCCGGTTAGCCTGCCAAGCTCATCGTAAAATAACCATTCACCCTCACTTTGGTCATCAACCATCCAACCTTCACTTTCAACCTGACCGTTGAGATGATAGGACGTATAGTAACCATTCTGCTTGCCGTTAACCATATTCACCTCATTCTTTTTACTGCCTTTCATATAATAGTTAACTAACATACCCTCAGTTTCGCCTTTGGAATAGGTACTGGCAGCACTTACGGTACCGCTGCTGTAAAAAGTAGTATCCGGCCCTTCGTAGTCGCCCAGATCATTCGAGAAAAAGTGTTCGCGTTTATTACCTGCCGCTGAATAACTGGTGATATCAATTTTTTTGTCTTTTAATGCTGCCGAACTCAGCTGATGGCCTGCCTTGTCAAAATACTGTGCAAGTTTTAATATCCCATTATCATAAAGTAATTTGGCGTAAAGTTTACCGTCTTGAGCAAAAAAAGCAGCCTCGCTCGTTATTTTTGCTTTATGAGTATTATATGCAACAATTAGCTGACCATTTTCAAAATATTCCTGGTGCAGCCCTTCTTCTTTATCACCCGAATAATTCCGGCGCTCCTTTAACTTGCCGCTCGGGTAATAAAATTTCCATTCGCCTTCAGAACTGTCTTTAATATATTGGCCCTCGGATGATAAGGCGCCGTTTTCGTCATAACTTTTATAAGGACCATCCAGTTTGCCATTCACATAGTTCCCGATGGATCTGATACGCGAATTTTTAAAATATTCCTTTGCCGTGCCATTCAGGATGCCGTTGGTATAAAATTTATCCGATGACAAATAGCCATTAGCATGGTATTCTTTTCGTTCGCCATCCAGCTTGTTGTTTTTATAGGTTGATTCAGACCGTTTGGCACCTGAATAAAAATAGGCAACAACCGATCCTTCTGCTTTATCATTAGCAAAAGTTTCTACCGATGACAGGTTGCCATTTTCGTAGTAAAAGCGCTGTTTGCCCTCCATTTTTCCATCCTTGTACTGTTCAATACTTTTTAAATTACCCGATTCATAATAAAACTTCCATTCGCCCTGCCTAAGTCCGGCATTATCATAATTGCCTTCAGCCTTTTGGTTGCCATACTGGTAACAGGCATCCCATTTGCCATTTACTTCTTTTCCATTGGCGGATAATACCCCTTTGCCGATCAGCGCACCATTCTCAAAGTAATACCTCAATTTTATTGAAGCGCGTTTACTGAAAGCGAGTTCGCGGGTTGCACGGATCTCATTATAATAATCGGCGGTGAAAGTTTTAATAGCGCTGATCTGCTTTGCATCGTTCTTGTTGTAGTCCTGAATGATCTTGATGTTCACATTCGAAAATATCCAGTAAACAAAAGGCTCAAACTTTTCCTTATTAAAGACCGACTTAAAATAGGGCAGATAGTACTGTATCCAAAAATCAGCATTGCTATCATTGTATTCAAGTTTTTCAAAAACAGCTTGTATCTGCCTGCTTACCGGGTCATCAAGCGTGATCATAGGCTTGTATGCCGCATCAAGGGCTGCTTTTGACTCGATAATTTCCTGGGTAGCGCTATAGTTTTCATCGCCCGTCCAATTAAATTTAGCTTTCTGTGCCATGATCTCGTCGGTAGAACGTGAAATTGCACTGAGTAAGGTGATACAATTAGACCAGTATTTGCCCTGAGGGTTTACTGAAAGGTATCCGAGAGCACTTAAAAAAGAGGGCAGAAGTTTACCCTGCCGATAGGCCGCAATAGCCAGCTGGAAGTGCGCGCTGTACATGTACGGGTTGATTAGCAACGATTTTTGAAACAGTGCTTCTGCTTCGGCAGGTTTTTCAAGAGCAAGGTAAACAATCCCTTTATTGTAGTAGAATAACGCATAGGAAGGGTATTTAGCAATGGCCTGATCAAAAACGCTGATGGCTTCGGTTCGGCGACCAATATCGTTAAGTGTATTGCCGTATGTATTCAGCAAATCGGGTTCATATTCCCTTTGTTCTTTACGTGCCAGCCCCTCGCGGCAGTAATCTATTGCTTTATTATACTGGCTATCCGCCTCACAGGCAATGGCCCGCACGTAAAGCGACCATACATAGTTGGTATCACTTCGGCTGATGACATTGAGCAGGCTTGCCGCTTTTTTGTATTGTGCCGAATCATAAAGCTGGCCAGATTGTTTGATCAATTCGCCGGAATTGATCAAGCCTGACTTTTGAGCAAACGATAAAGCCGGAAAAATAATCAGGACAAAAAAGGTGATTTTAAAAAATTTCATTGTAAAAGGTTTAAGTTTCACACGAACGTGAAATTATGATTTTTTTCCAATTAAAGAATAATGCTTTGCGGTTGGTAAAATAATTATTGAAAGTTATTTTATGAAGTTTTTTTAACCCGATAGGCAGGTATTAAATTAATTCTAAGTTTTTGTATCGGTGTTTTACAAACCGTTATAAGCGTAAAACTACCAACTATAATCTACCTTACTTTATGGTGATCAAGATTTCTTCAGAATCTGAGCAATTCGTCGTCAAAAACGTCCATATTATTTTTTTTATGCTTGATAACCGCCTTTTTCAAAAGTGCATTCCGGCGAAGCATTTCGGTGAACAGCTTAAACTTTTCCATATCCAGGCGGTAAATATCCCTTAACAGCCGTTCGCGATCTGCGTCGGAGATCGGGTTTGATTCTGCTGGTTCGGTGGCCTGGCTTGCTGCTTTTTTCATGGTTGTGAAAGATACAAAATTAGGAGAATTTAATTTTAAAGCCTTATTGAAATTAGCAAGGTCGTTTTTTTGGTTTGATCACTGATCTATGTTTGACGCCATCAACCCCCTGTATTATTTTCAGCCTTTCCGTACCTTCACGCCATGAAAATATTGGGCCTGATAGGCGGTATCAGCTGGGTATCGACGCTGGATTATTACAAAAACATCAACCTGGGTATCAATGAACAACTGGGTGATCTGAACTTTGCCGAATGCATGATCTATTCCTTTAATTACCAGGAAATCAAGAAAAATAACGATAGCGGCAATTGGGATAAAACCCTTCAGATGCTTTCCGCAGCGGCCCGAACCATGAAAAGCGGCGGGGCAGAGGCCATCGTACTTTGCGCCAATACCATGCACAAAATTGCCGACCAGCTGGAAAGCAATGTAGGACTGCCGGTAATTCATATTGCTACGGCGACGGCTGAGGCCATCAACCAAACGGGTCTGAAAAAAATTGGGCTGCTGGGTACACGGTTTACTATGGAAGAAGCGTTCTTTAGGAATAAACTCACCGAAAAAGGTATTGATATCCTGGTCCCTGATGAAGCCGACAAGGCGCATATACACTGGACCATTTTTGAAGAACTGGGTCGAAATATCCTTAACCCGGCAACAAAGCAATTTTATATCGATGTTATCAATAAACTGGTAGCAAAAGGTGCGGAGGGAATTATCATGGGATGTACTGAAATACCGCTGCTGATCAATCAATCGGATGTGGATCTTCCATTGTTTGATACTACGGTAATCCACTCCAAAGCAGCTGTCAAGTTTGCCTTAGGCGAATAAAAACCAATTTTATTGGCAAAAAAATGCAATTGATGACCATCATCATTTTTTAGACGACCTGTTGAGTAGTATTTTGGATGCCAAATAAAAAGCTATGGCTCCAACGTTTACTAAAAAGCATGTGCATTTATCTGAACGCTCGACTATCGCCTGGCGAGTGGCTCAGACCGCAGTATGGCTGGTTGGTGCCACCATTTTAACCTGTCTTTTATTTTTTCCTTCTATTGGCATTGTCTTGTTCTGGGATATTCTGATACCGGTTGCGCCTGCCTTGCTGGTGATTGCCCCCGGACTATGGCGAAATGTTTGCCCGCTGGCGACAACTAATTTGATGCCAAGGCGATTAGGTTTATCAAAAAGAAGAAAGCTAACAGGCAAACAGTCGGGCATCTTTGGCCTGGTGGCTGTAGTTGCGCTTTACCTTATAGTACCCCTACGTCATGCTGTTTTTAACACTAATGGTCCCGCTACTGCAATGCTGATCATTGCGATGGCGGTGATCGGTGTGTCACTCGGCTTTTTTTATGAATGGAAAAGCGCCTGGTGTTCGGGACTTTGCCCAATCCATCCGGTGGAGAAATTGTACGGGGCCAATGTTTTTCTCACGGTTCCGAATGCCCAATGCGATAAATGCATGCATTGCGTTACACCCTGCCCCGATTCGACAGCTAACTTTAATCCGGGCTCCTCCAAAAAAACCATTTGGATGCGGATCAGTGCCTTGTTGATCACCGCAGGCCTGCCCGGTTTTATCTGGGGATGGTTTCACGTTCCGGATGCTGCATCGATCACAAGCATCAGCAGTTTTTTTAGCGTTTACGAAATGCCCATGGCTGGGCTGGTTTTTACACTGGCTATTTATAGTTTATTGTCGGCCATCATTCAAAATAAATACGAACGTAAACTAAGCGGCCTGTTCGCTGCTGCTGCAGTTTCCTGCTATTACTGGTACAGGATACCTGCATTATTTGGTTTTGGCTCCTGGGGCCGCGATGGTTTGCTGGTTGACCTGAGTAAAATACTTTCGGCATGGGCCATTACAGGTATTACCCTTGCGCTTACCATTTTCTTCTTTTACCGCCTGTTTATCGCTGAAAAAAACAGGAAAAGCTGGTTGATCAGGCCGGTGAAAGTGGGAGCAAAAGCTTAAGCACTGTTTTTGAGCAAAGTCGGCAATTATATGTCCTTGCGGGGTGCCAGCCTTGGTTTGTGTATATGGGCCGACGCGGCAATCGCAAGGTTTGCATTTAGGCCAGATTATTCAGTATTAGTAATGATATCGATACGCTATTAATACCCCGTGCAAGCCTCCTTGCGATTGCCACGTCATTTCATTCCTCGCAAAGACATCAGAAATTGTCATTGCTGTAAGAGTTAGGTAATTCAATGACAAAATATCAAGATGAAACAGCAAACCAATTTAGCTTACATAAGCCTAAACTACTGCTACATACTCCCGACTCGAGACTCTGGACTAAAGACTCCGGACTAAAGACTCCGGACTCAAGACTCCGGACTCAAGACTTCAATTCCCCCACCATTTCAAAGGAAACTCTATTTTATCTACCGAACTTGCAACCATATCTGGTTTGAAAGCATAATGGCTGAGGGAATCTTTCGTTGCTATGCCAGAAAGTACAAGAATAGTTTTATAACCCATTTGTACGCCACCTTGTATATCCGTTTCCATCGTATCTCCAATGACCGTAGTTTCAGCAGTTTCGAGGCCTAAATACTTCCGAGCCGAACGCATCATTACCGGACTGGGTTTGCCGGTTACAAAAGCCTTGCGTCCCGTTGCCTCTTCTATCATGGCCGTGGTAGCTGCTATGCCGAGGTTATTCCATCCCGGTTTTTTAGGCGATGGGTCGCGGTTGGTGGTAATGAACTTTGCGCCCGCCAATATCATGTCTACGGCACGCTGCACCATTTCCAGTGTAAAATTCCTGCCTTCGCCTAAAACCACAAATTCCGGGTCAGAGTCTACCAGCGTAACGCCATTCTCGTGTAAACTGGTCAATAAACCACCTTCGCCCAATACATAGGCCGTTGTACCATAGGGACTTTGGTCGCCCAAAAACTTGCCCGTTGCCATGGCGCTGGTATAAACATGTTCTTCAGTTACTTCAATACCTAATCTTTTTAGTTTTCGTACAGCTTCCAGGCGTGTGCGTTGGCTGTTATTGGTCATGAAGGTAAAGGGTATATTATGCTCGAGCAAACGTGCAATAAAGCGGTCGGCACCTTCAATCAGGTCCTCGCCACTATAGATCACGCCATCCATATCTATTAATAGTCCGTGTTTCATTTTATTGTATTTTAAAATTTTCCGGTCGTCTATCAGAAGCAGACCGCTTAAACAAATATAAGCATTGTTTGGGGTTTAAACATCAATAATTATCAATAATGTATTAAAATTGACTTTTTGTTAATAGTATTAATATTAAAATTGAATTTTGATAATAAAATGTTAATGATAATAGTCTGCGTTGAATATTACATTGATTAATTTAAACTTGTCCAAAGCCAGGATTTTTAAATTAGCCTCCGACTTCATCAAATCCTGCCGAACGATTACAAAAAATTTTTACTTTTAGCATAACATGCAAGCCAAAAATGACAAACGCACTATTCGTGCCTGGGCCTTCTTTGATTGGGCCAATTCAGCCTATAATCTGGTCATCACTTCAACTATTTTTCCGGCCTATTACGTTGCCATAACGGCTAATGATAAAAATGGAAGTCGCGTTACTTTTTTTGGCCACAGCTTTGTCAATACTGCGCTTTCCGACTACACGCTGGCTGCTGCCTATCTGATCATTGCTTTGTTATTACCGATACTCACTTCTATTGCTGATTATCGTGGCAACAAACGTTTATTCATGCAGTTTTTCACCTGGTTAGGGGCGATCTCCTGTGGTATGCTTTATTTTTTCCAGATCAATGCCACTACCAATACGCTCGAAACCAGTATGATCTTTTTTGGTCTAGCTGCTATCGGCTATTGCGGAGGCTTTGTATTTTATAATTCTTATTTGCCCGAGATCGCAACACTTGATAAGCAAGACGATGTAAGTGCCAAAGGCTTTACCTATGGCTATATTGGCAGCGTTATCCTGCAATTGATCTGTTTTGCCTTTGTGCTTGAGCCTAATTGGTTTGGTATTGTAGACAAAAGTTTTCCGGCACGCCTATCTTTTCTATTGGTTGGTATCTGGTGGATCGGATTTGCTTACATACCTTTTTCGATATTGCCAAAAGGTAGCCCAAATGCTACAACTCATCATAAAAATCTCATTCGTGGTGGTTTTATCGAATTGGGTAAAGTATGGCAGCAGGTAAAACGCATGCCGGTTTTGAAACGTTACTTACCAGCATTTTTCTTTTATTCGATGGGGGTACAAACCATTATGCTGGTGGCAGCCAGTTTCGGTGCAAAGGAACTGCACATGGAGCAAAGCAAACTGATCGCTACGATCCTTATCATCCAATTGGTAGCCATAGGCGGGGCAACTTTGATGTCGCGGTTATCAGACAAATTCGGTAATATCAAGGTGCTTTCATGGGTGGTTTTAATTTGGATCGGCGTTTGTGTTGGGGCTTATTTTACCAAAAACGACGTAGAATTTTATGTGCTTGCTGGTATCGTCGGGCTGGTGATGGGAGGTATACAATCTTTATCGCGTTCAACTTATTCTAAATTAATTCCACAGGATATCACTGATTCAGCTTCGTTCTTCAGTTTTTATGATGTTACCGAAAAGGTGGCCATTGTAGGCGGTATGTTTAGTTTTGGTTTGGTTGACGACCTGACCAATAGCATGCGGAACTCTGCCTTAGTATTAGGTTCGTATTTCATCGCAGGTTTACTTTTGCTTCTTTCACTGTTGGCTTATCAAAGAAAAAACCCTAACATTATCTCTCAGAACTAAAATACCTTAATTTACTAACAAACCAATTTTTTTAGGGCCTATGAAAGCCAAGAACGATAAAAGAACCATATGGGGATGGTGCATGTTTGATTGGGCCAATCAGGCTTATAACATGGTTATTACCAGTACCATTTTTCCGGCTTATTACGTAGGCATCACCACTAATGCTAAAAATGGCAACCAGGTGAGTTTTTTTGGTCACCAATTTGTTAACACGGTACTGCAAAATTATATTCTTGGTTTTTCCTATCTGCTGATCGTTATCACATTGCCAATTTTAACCTCACTGGCCGATTACCGCGGGGCCAAAAAAGCCTACCTGCAATTATTTACCTGGGTGGGTGCTTTAGCCTGCGCTGGTTTGTTCTTTTTGGAGCAGGGGAAACCTATCGAATTTGGCATGATCTGTTTCGGTCTGGCTACTATCGGTTATTGTGGTGGATTTGTATTTTATAATTCATATCTGCCCCAGATAGCAACTATGGATAAGCAAAATGATGTCAGTGCCAAAGGCTTTATTTATGGTTTTGCAGGTAGCATAGTAGTACAGTTGGTATGCCTTGTAGCCGTATTGTTTCACGACTTTTTTGGCATTACCGAAGATATGGGAGCCCGCGTATCCTTTATTATTGTATTTGTTTGGTGGATAGGCTTTGCGGCTATTAGCTTTAAAATATTACCAAAAGGCGAACCAAATACCGGTTCGCATAAATTCAACGTGTGGACAGGTGGATTCAAAGAGTTGGTTAAAGTTTTTCACAATGTTCGCAATATGCCCATTGTCAAGCGCTTTCTGCCGGCCTTCTTTTTCTACTCGGTAGGTGTACAAACCATCATGCTGGTAGCAGCTGAATTTGCCGCCAAAGAATTGCATATGCCGGATGATGACCTGATCGCTATTATCCTCATTATCCAAGTGGTTGCTATCCTGGGTGCCTGGCTTACCTCGATGGCTTCAAATAAGTTTGGTAATACCCGTGCGCTGATCGTGCTGGTTTCGTTTTGGACGGTTACCTGTCTGAGTGTTTATTATATCGCCAACAATACCCAGTTTTATATTGCAGCATTTGCAGTAGGCCTGGTGATGGGAGGGGTGCAATCATTATCCCGCTCAAGCTATGCGAAATTACTGCCACCCAACATACCTGATACCGCCTCGTATTTCAGTTTTTATGATGCGACCGAAAAGTTATCGATTGTTGTTGGCTTGCTCACTTTTGCAGCTGTTGAAGGCTGGACACACGAAATGCGCGACTCAGCCCTGGTATTGGACGGATTCTTTGTTATCGGCTTGCTATTATTGATTGTATTGCATTACGCCGAAAAAAAGACGGATAAATTAGCCGCCGAGGCACTGGAACTTTAACCGTCAGAAATTTTACCGGTTTGCAGTAATATTCTTTACCGGAACTAAGAACATCGATACCAAACGATCTTTTCTTGCTTTCTCATTTGAAGCGTAAGTTTTGCCGTTTAATTCAAGATAAAGCCCGTTTTTAGTTGCATCAAATTTGCTTTGTTTAAATAATCGGTTAGTGAGCCCGGTTAGGGTAATTGATTTTACGTAAAAAAGATTTTCACGGTCCTCTGCCGAAACTGAGGCGATCGCTGCTTTTATTTTTTCGGTATCTATCAGGCTATCAGGCACTGAAGCAATGCTCTCGTCCTGGATCGATAATTCAATTACCTCCCCGGCATTTGCTTTGATTCCAGCTATCAAATACGAACCATTGAAGCTAGTTTTTGGTGTTATAAAATCGCTATAGATCAGCCCATCATTGATCGCTGTGATAACCGGTAATTTATCACCCTTGATCAGGCCATGAAGTGTTCTAACAGTATAGGATGAATCTTTGGGAATATAGCTCACCAGGTTGCCGGGTATTAAATTGACGTCAATGTTAATACTGGACAGATCATTTAAAAATTTTCGGTTGAGGTACGATTTGGGCAATGGTTCGGTATTGTCATCATTAAAATGACCCGATGCTTTTGTATTAGCTAAGAACCGGAATTTCGGACCATTCAACAATAGATTTTTGCCTGCCATAAATGAACAGCAAACGACGGCTACTACAACTGTGATCAAACTTAATTTTTTCATTGTGCTTATTTTTTTGATTTTTTAGGATTTAAGATATCGTCGACCGGTACCAGTTCCATACTGATCACCTGGTCTTTTTCAGTTTTTTCGCTTTCTGTCCCGATCATTTTTTTCGATTTGGTCTTGCTGCCTTTTGCAATAAATACACCCTTGGCTTTTAAAACAGTATCACTTGGTGCCGGTTTATAAACCCGGTAACGTAAAGTGCTGGTAGTAACAGAAAGTATGTAAAAATAATGCTGCCTTTCGGAGGCATTAATAGATTGCATCCTTTTGCTGATCGTAAGCGTGTCTATTGCGCCCGCCGGTACCGAAAAAGTTGAATCATCATGTATCACCAGGTCGATCACCTGGCCGTTTTCGGGTTTAAGTCCGTTCAATGCAGACGAACCGTTCAATACATTGTCTGCGGTAATGGTGCTTTTTAAATTAATACCGTTTGGAGTTGCCTGGTGTAATTGGTATTGTCCGGGTTTTATTACGGCTTTAATGGTTTTTAATTGAAAATCCGCCGTTCCGGTAGGGCTATAGACTATATTTCCAGGCATCCCCGGCGCCGAACCCGCATCGAACAAAGCATTATCTGAAGTTACAAACCGACGGCTGGTATAGGCATTGGGCAAGCTAAGGGTATCTATATTTGATTGGGCTTCAACCTTGCCTATTAAATTGAACAAGCAAATTAAAAGTGTTGTAATTGCAACAATATTACTGTTCATTTTAGCTTCGATCAATTTCATTTTGGATAACATACCTCAAACAAGGTTTAATACCCCTAAATATAAATAATTTGCAATAAGAAATATATAAACTTCAACTAAAGTCTGTTTGGGGATTTGACCTCATGCTCGGCTATTTTAAGGGCTGAGCTAATCAGTCGGAGGAAAGGCCTCAGGTTATCGCAATTTTAATGGTGCCCTTTTGCCTGATCAGTCCGCCTTTACCATCAAAATGTGCCAGGGAGATGGTATCAACAAGTTGCCGTTCGATGAGCTGCAACCATTTTAAAGTTCCGGCTGAGGCATTAACAGGTATGCTGATCTTTTTGCCGATCTGTTGTAATGATACAATGAGGTAAAAGGTAATATCGGCGCCATCATAAAAACAGGCCAGTGCCGGTTCGGCTCCTAAAAGACGGCGCAAAACTTCAACATCGGGCAGGGTTGGCATCACCAGGGTAAGTTGATATTTACCATCCTGCCCGGGCCCGATCCTGGCACTTTGAATATTTATTTTGATCTCCTCCACGTCCAAATATAGTGCTCTGTAAAATGCTTGAAGTCGATAAATTTCTCCCTTTCACGCAATTTTTGAATGACCCAAACGAATCAGCGCATTGGCTGTTGCTCAGGACTGGTATAAATGACGCACGCAACTATGGGAAAACCCGCAAATTTTTCCAAATTTGCACTCAATGAAAATTGAACTGTTTGTACCCTGCTTTATGGACCAGCTATCGCCGGCTACTGCCTGGAACGTGGTCAAAGTGCTGCAAAAAGCAGGCTGTTCAGTAAGTGTCAATACCGAACAAACCTGTTGTGGTCAGCCTGCATTCAATGCCGGATTTTGGGATGATGCCAAAGAAGTTGGCAACAAGTTTCTGAAAGGCTTTGCCGAAGATAGTGTTATTGTAACTCCTTCGGCCTCCTGCACCGGGATGGTGAAAAATTATTATAACGATCTTTTCACCAATACCACCCTGCATAACCGCTGCCGCGCGATACAGGGTAATATCTATGAACTTTCTGATTTCCTTGTCAATATACTCCAGTTCGATTATTTCGGGGCTGAATTAGACGGAAAGGCTGTTTATCATGACAGCTGTGCAGCGCTACGCGAATGCCATATTAAAAAGGAGCCGCGGCAATTGCTCAATAAAGTGATCGGCTTAGAGTTACTGGATCTTAAAGATGGTGAAACCTGCTGCGGCTTCGGAGGTACTTTTGCGGTGAAATTTGATGGCATATCCACGGCTATGGCACAACAAAAGGTGGAAAATGCCCTGAATGCCGGGGCTGAATTTATCATATCAACAGACTATTCCTGTTTGTTACACCTGCAGGGCTATATCGACAAAAATAGCCTTCCTATCAAAACCTTACACCTGGCCGATGTGCTTGCCCACGGTTGGGGCAATGTTTAATAAAGCTCCGGGCTTGCACTTGGTAAAAAAATCATCATTTTTTTACCATCCTTTTAAACCATCATATGATTAACGTATCCTATTTCTTATTTAAAATAAAAACCTTCCTTATGAAAAACATCATCCTGGCAATTTTTGCTTTCATTTCTGTTTCAGCTTATGCCCAAAAAGACACCGCCGGTTTAAAAATACCCATAAGTAACGGCAGCGAAGTTTATGAACACGTATTTGAAACGCCCGGAAAAACCAAGGCACAACTTTACAACGATGCGCAACAATGGTTTATAACCCGTTATAAAAATTTTCGCGATATTGAAGTAGTTGATTCAGCGAATGATCGGGTTATTGGCAAGGGTAAAGAGATCGTACCATTCTTTGGCCCATTCAAGACGTCAATACCATTTCAAAGCAGAATGTCGATTCAAATCGATTGTAAAGATGGTAAGTTCCGGAGTCGTATTTCTGCGATAACCTTATCACCAAGAGATACCGGAACTGCGATGAATTTCACCACCAGCCCCGAAGAGTTACTGAGTGACCTTACCGGAAACCGTCGGACTTCAGGATTAACGAAAGCTCAAATGCGGCAGCTGCTCCAAAATTTAAATACGGCTATTGATATCACAATGGCGTCTCTCAATAAAGCATTAATGGCCCGGGACGACTTTTAACGAACGCATTTATTAATAGTTCTGTAGCGATGAAAGTAGTTCGTTCGTATATTTGTAAAATATCAACAATATGAAACTAATTCCGTCTATATCTCTGATCGCTCCTTTATTTGTATTATTTGGCTGTAGCAAAAGCAATAATAATACAGTTACGCCAACGCCAACACCCACAAGTGGAGTAACTACCTATGTTGGTAACGGCACGGCCGGCCTTTTAAATGGTTCTGGTACTGGCATTGAGTTTAATGCACCGGTAGGGGTTACAATAACATCTACAGGTTTTGTTTTTGTTTCCGAACAAGGAAATAATGATATCCGGCTTATTGCACCGGGTAGCGTAGTATCTACGTTTGCGGGAGCTGGGACACCCGGCTACAAAGACGGAACCAATACCACTGCTGAATTTAACAACCCGCAGGGTATGGTGGCTGATAATGATGGAAACATTTATGTAGCTGATGCAGGCAATAATGTGATCAGGAAAATTACGCCAGATGGTGTGGTGAGTACTTATGCAGGTAATGGCAAAGCAGGTTTGATTAATGGATCGGCGACATCAGCAGAGTTTTCATCACCCCGAGGATTAGCTATCGATAAATCAAGGAATATTTATGTGGCCGACTACGGCAATAATGTGATCAGGGAAATTTCATCCAGCGGTACAGTAAGCACCTATGCAGGTAATGGGACAGCCGGATTGGTCAATGGATCAGCAGCAACAGCAGAGTTTCAAAACCCAAGCAGCGTAGTTATTGACGGGTCGTATAACGTTTTTGTGGCAGATGCGGGTAATAATGCGATACGCGAGATCGTTCAGGGCGGAAATGTAAATACCTATGCCACTGGTTTGCCTACGCCGGTTTGGATCGCTCTGGATGGCTCTGGTAATTTGTACGCATCATGCGCCAATAGCACCATTCAATATATCAATAGCGGGCGCAAGGTTAGTACTTATGCAGGGACTGGAAATCCCGGTTTTTCAAACGGCCCTCTTTTGAGTTCTGAATTTAATAATCCGCTCGGCCTGATCGCAAACGACCAGGGCGTGCTGGTAGTAGCCGACAACGGTAATAACCGCCTTAGACTGGTTACTCCATAAAATCGCCTTTAGCTGTCAGAAAAAATCATTAGGTTTACAGCCGCTGGTTTAAGGTCACTTCGTAGGTGACCGACTAATTAATTTTATTGAAAATCAAATCATAGTTGTAGATGATTAATATTACACTTCCCGATGGTTCTGTTCGCCGATTCGAACAGGGAACCACTTCTTATCAGGTAGCTTTGTCTATCTCGGAAGGTTTAGCCAGAAACGTTTTAGCGGCTGAAGTCAATGGTCAGGTTTGGGATGCCAGCCGGCCAATTGAACAGGATGCAACAGTTAAATTATTGACCTGGAATGATGCTAACGGCAAAGCTACCTTCTGGCATTCCTCCGCCCACTTAATGGCCGAGGCGCTTGAAGCGCTATATCCGGGTACCAAATTTGGTATTGGTCCGGCAATTGAAACCGGTTTTTATTACGATGTTGATTTTGGCGATCGTGAGTTTTCATCGGACGATTTCAAACAGATAGAAGATAAGATCATCGAGTTGGCTAAAAACCGCGAGGAATATATCCGTAAACCGGTAAGCAAGGCAGATGCGATCGAATATTTTACTGAGAAAGGCGATGAGTACAAGCTCGACCTGATCAAAGACCTGCCCGATGGCTCGATTACCTTTTATACCCAGGGTAATTTTACCGATCTGTGTCGCGGTCCGCATATACCCAATACCGGTTTTATTAAGGCTGTTAAATTGATGAACGTTGCCGGCGCTTATTGGCGTGGTGACGAGACCCGTAAGCAGCTTACCCGTATTTATGCGGTTACCTACCCGAAACAAAGCGAACTGACCGAATACCTGCACATGATCGAAGAAGCCAAGAAGCGCGATCACCGTAAACTGGGCAAGGAATTGGAATTGTTTGCTTTCTCAGAAAAAGTAGGTATGGGTTTGCCTTTATGGTTACCTAAGGGCGCTGCTCTGCGCGAAAGACTGGTTCGTTTTATGCAAACTGCCCAGGTAAAAGCAGGTTATGAGCAGGTGATCACACCGCATATAGGTCATAAAAATTTGTATGTAACTTCCGGTCACTACGAGAAATACGGCAAGGATAGCTTCCAGCCGATAAAAACACCACAGGAAGGCGAAGAGTTTTTCCTGAAGCCAATGAATTGCCCGCATCACTGCGAGATATATAAAACTAAACCACGTTCGTACAAAGACCTGCCTGTTCGTTACGCCGAGTTTGGTACTGTTTACCGGTATGAACAAAGCGGCGAATTGCATGGATTGACCCGTGTACGTGGCTTTACACAGGATGATGCACACCTTTTCTGCCGTCCCGATCAGGTAAAAGATGAATTCAAGAAAGTGATCGACCTGGTATTGTATGTTTTCTCTGCTTTGGGCTTTGAAGACTATACTGCTCAAATATCTCTACGCGATCCTGAGAATAAAGCAAAATATATCGGTACCGATGAAAACTGGGCACTGGCCGAACAATCGATCATTGAAGCCGCTGAAGAAAAAGGCTTAAAGACTGTTGTTGAATTAGGTGAAGCCGCATTTTACGGCCCGAAGCTCGACTTTATGGTAAAAGATGCCCTGGGTCGTAAATGGCAATTGGGTACCATACAAGTAGATTATAACCTGCCTGAGCGCTTCGAACTGGAGTATACCGGAAGCGATAATCAAAAGCATCGCCCGGTGATGATCCATCGTGCACCATTCGGTTCACTGGAACGTTTTGTTGCCGTATTGATCGAACATTGCGCCGGAAATTTCCCGCTTTGGTTGTCACCCGAACAATTTACAATTTTGCCGATCTCTGAAAAATATGAAGATTATGCAAAAAAACTTTCTGATATATTAAAAGATTCCGATATTTGCGGGCTAATTGATTTCAGAGACGAGAAGATCGGGCGTAAAATACGCGATGCTGAGGTCAAAAAAATCCCTTACATGCTGATCGTAGGCGAGAAGGAAGAGGCCGAAGGGCTGGTTTCCGTTCGCAAACACGGGCAAGGTGATTTAGGGAGCATGACGATAGAAGAATTTAAGAATCAAATAATAAAAGAAATAACCATATAACTTGGCATTAAACAAACCAAATTTTAACAGAGGTCCAAGGCCACCTTTTAAGAAAAAGGAAGCCGAACACAATATTAATCAGTTTATCAGAGCTCAGGAAGTTCGCCTTGTTGGTGATAACCTGGAGCAGGGTGTATATTCTTTGAAAGATGCACTGGCGATAGCTGAGGAACAGGAACTGGACCTGGTTGAAATCTCCCCGAACGCAGTTCCTCCTGTTTGTAAGGTGATAGACTATAATAAGTTTATCTATGAGCAGAAGAAAAAGCTGAAGGAAATTAAAAGTAATTCCAAGCAAACGGTTATCAAAGAGATACGCTTTGGGCCGAATACGGATGATCATGACTTTGAATTTAAATTGAAGCATGCCATCAAATTCCTTGAAGCAGGAGAAAAAGTGAGGGCTTACGTGCATTTCAAAGGTCGCGCTATTGTTTACAAAGAACAAGGTGAGATTTTATTATTGCGTTTCGCACAAGCTTTGGAAGAAGTAGGTAAAGTGGAGCAATTGCCTAAATTAGAAGGTAAACGGATGTTTTTAACCGTTGCTTCTAAAGGGGCGAAAAAGTAGGGATTGGGTAACTGGTATCAGATATTTGGTATCAGTTTCTGCTTTCACCATTTGCCTTTCAGCTTTCACCTTAAAGAAGAATTAATTAAATAAATACATATAGAAGGTTATGCCAAAAATGAAAACCAATTCCAGTGCTAAAAAGCGCTTCAAGCTTACTGGAACAGGTAAAATTTCGAGAAATCACGCCTATAAAAGTCACATTTTGACAAAAAAGACGACTAAAAGAAAGCGTAATTTGACCCATGTTGGATTGGTATCCAACGCTGATTCAGGCAACGTTAAGTTGATGCTTGCTATCGGAAAATAATTAACAGAGTTTAAAACCAGGTTTTAGAGTTCACAAGATTCGTCTCAATTAGTTTTGGGAGAACACTCACTACCAAAAAAGAAAGAAAATGCCACGTTCAGTTAACGCAGTCGCGTCGAGAAGACGCCGGAAAAAGGTGATGGACCTCGCCAAAGGTTACTATGGTTCACGCAGCAAGGTTTATACCATTGCAAAAAACACGGTTGAAAAAGGTTTACAGTACGCTTACCGGGACCGTAAGACCAAGAAAAGAGAATTCAGGGCTTTATGGATCCAGCGTATCAATGCAGGTGCACGTCAGCACGGCATTTCTTATTCGCAATTGATCGGTAAATTAGCCGCACACGAAATTGGTTTAAATCGTAAGGTTTTAGCCGATCTGGCAATGAACCATCCTGATGCTTTTAAAGCTGTTATTGACGCTGTAAAGTAATTTATAATGTTCGTGGGGACACGAACACTGGATACGATATAACGAAGACCCGCCTTTTGGCGGGTCTTTTTTTGTCCCGATGTCCCGATGTCCCCACAAACATCACCACGATGTCCCCGAAGTGTTGTTCGTGGAGACACGAACAACGGTCACGAACAACGGCGGTCACGAACAACGGTCACGAACAACAACGGTCGGCGGTTGATTCATATCAAATACATCAAATACCCCGCCAGCGCCCCGCCCAAAACCACAAAAGCACTGTTGATCTTGGGGAATTGAAATGAAATGCCAAAACCTGCAATAGCTAATAAAATAGTTCTCCAGTCGAAAATTGAGTCTCGCCCCAGGTCGACACAAATAGCCACGATCAATGCAATGGAGGCTACATTTACCGTATCTAAAAACACTGACATGGTTTTGGAACTCCGTAAACGTTTGACCAGCGGATTGAGAAAAGCAACAAAAACAAACGAGGGCAGGAAAATACCCAGTGTAGCCGCAACTGCGCCCTGCATGCCACCCAATTGCCATCCCACAAATGTTGCAGAAGAAAAAACCGGACCGGGCGTAAACTGCCCGGCAGCAATCGCATCAACCAATACATGTTTGGAAAGCATCCCGGTTTGCACCAGTTCAGAATTCAGGAAACCAAAAAGCACATAGCCACTGCCATATAATATCGAACCGATCTTCAGGAAGATCCAAAAAATACGCCAGTTTGGCGAACTGATTCTCGTTTCAGCAAGCAAGAAAAGTGGCAGTAACACCGGCAGTGCCTGGGACCGTTGTTTAGCCAGGTGAATTAAAATACCTAATAATCCGGCACCAAACAGGATATAGATATCATTAATCTGGAGCAGTGCCAGTGCAATGCAAATAAAGCCAATTACCCCTAATTCGATAGTTTTTAGTGCTTTACGACCAAGCCTGATCATCATAGCCAGGATGATACCGATGATGGCCGGCTTGATGCCGTAAATAAAAGGCGCCACCTGTGGCAGCATTCCGTAAGATTTGTAGGCCCAGGCCAGTAGGCCTGTCAGGAATACTGCAGGTAAAATAAAACATGCACCTGCTATCAACAAACCGCGCCATCCACCGCGTTCCTGGCCGCAATGCAATGCCATTTCAGTTGAATTGGGGCCGGGAATCAGATTGGTTGCACCGATCAGATCAAGAAAGTGTTCCTGCGTCATCCATTGCCGCTTCCGGACGATCTCTTCCTCCATCATAGCGATATGTACAGCCGGCCCGCCAAAACCCAGGAA
>CAIPDP010000064.1 GCA_903863845.1 uncultured Mucilaginibacter sp.
GCTAAGTGGTCATGGAAAATAACTTATCAAACGACAAAAGAAGACTGAATATTCCCTGGCTTTTTGCCATGGCATGGCGCGATAGTCGTAAAAACCGTTCCCGTTTATTGCTTTTTGTATCATCCATTGTATTTGGTATTGCGGCACTCGTAGCTATTTACACTTTTGGCGTAAACCTGAAAAAGGATATCGATAACCAGGCCGCTACGTTGATCGGGGCCGACCTGTCAGTAAACACAGGCAAATTACCAGATGCCGCTACCCAAAAAATGCTGGATTCGCTTGGCGACCGGCATTCGCAGGAACGGATGTTCGCATCAATGGTATTATTCCCGAGAACCCAGGGCACCAGGCTGGCACAGGTAAGGGCGCTGGAAGGCGACTACCCCTATTACGGCAGTTTTGAAACGATACCAGTTAAAGCGGGTTTAGATTTCAGGAACGGCAAGGCTGCATTGGTTGATCAAACTTTGATGCTGCAATACAATGTAAAAGTTGGCGACTCGGTTAAAGTTGGGAAAGTAACCTTTGTTATTGAGGGTATATTGACCAAAGCGCCGGGTCAAACAAATATTGCTTCAGGTATTGCACCCATTGTATATATCCCCCTCAAATACCTCGATGCAACCGGCCTGATGCAAAAAGGCAGCAGAATCAATTACAGTTATTATTTCAAATACGATCATCCTGTTGACATTGAAAAACTTACAAAAAAACTTGATCCGCGTTTTGAAAAAGCAGGACTGAATTATGACACTGTCGAAACCCGGAAAGAAAATACCGGCCGTGCCTTTGGCGACCTGACGAATTTCCTCTCGCTTGTGGGCTTTATCGCGTTGCTATTGGGTTGTGTTGGAGTTGCCAGCTCAATACATATTTATATCCGCGAAAAAATTGCGTCGATCGCTATCATGCGCTGCCTGGGGGTAAAAGCCTATGAGGCATTCTTTATATATCTCATTCAAATTGTTGGTATAGGATTTATTGGTGCTATTGCTGGTTCGGCGCTGGGTACACTTGTTCAGCATATATTACCGATAATTTTTCGCGATTTCCTGCCGATCTCTGTTACAACCGACATATCATGGGGGGCCATCGGGCAAGGCGTTATTTTAGGGGTGATTATTTCAGTATTGTTCGGATTGCTGCCTTTAATAGCCATCCGCAATATCGCGCCGCTAAATACCCTGCGCATGTCGTATGAGAATATTAACCTTTTGCGCGATCCGTTTCGCTGGTTAGTTTATGCCATCATTTTATTATTTATAGCAACGTTTACACATATCCAGGTAGGTAACTGGACAGGCAGCATTTTCTTTACAATTGGCATTGTTATCGCATTTCTGATCCTCACGCTGATAGCCAGACTATTGATGTTTTTGGTACGCTTGCTTATCAAGGCAACGTGGAGCTACCCTTTACGCCAGGGTTTCGCCAATCTTTACCGGCCAAACAACCAAACCATCATCCTTATTGTTTCAATTGGTTTAAGTACATCTTTTATTTGCACGCTGTTCTTTATCCAAAGCCTGCTCATTAAGCAAGTTACTATAGCCGCTAGTACAAATCAGGCGAATATGATCTTGTTTGATATTCAAACAAGCCAGCAAAAACCTCTTGCCGATTTTACGTTGAAACAAAAGCTACCCTTATTGCAACAGGTGCCCGTTGTTACTGTTAGAATAGATAAAGTGAACGGCAAAACATCGGCCCAAACCAAAAAAGATACTGGAATGCGTGTGCGCGAGCGTTTATTTGGCAACGAATTCCGTGTTACCTACCGAGATACCCTAAGCCCTACCGAAAAAATTATGCAGGGAGATTGGATAGGCAATGCCCCTGCATCCGGAGATATCCCAGTATCTATGGAAGAACGTTTCGCACAACGCAATAAACTCAAAGTTGGCGACAAACTAACTTTCAACGTACAAGGTATCCCCATCA
>CAIPDP010000065.1 GCA_903863845.1 uncultured Mucilaginibacter sp.
ATGCCCTCTTTTTCGTTGGTCCAAACTGTTGCGTTTTTAAATAAAGTGGATTCCTGTTTTGGCAATTCTACATTACCAAACGGCGCCATAGGGTAAACTACCGGTCCAAGGGCTATCGTCGGTTTTGTTTCAGGCTTTGCAGCTTCGGGCGTAAAAGCACTACTCAGGCTCGCCGACCAGGTACTGAAAGTTCCATCAGGCAATACGGCATCTCCGCTCAATACCACCGGTACTACCGACGAGATATAACCGGTAAGCCGTATGTTTCCGGCAGGCTTATCTTTAAGGTCGAAATAGATCGTCACGATATCACCATTTCGGGTCAGTGTACCACGGGTATGGGCGCTATCGGCACCGCTACGCACTACATTCAGTTCGTAGGAACCGGGCGTACCACCAATTTTTAGACTGATGTTTGCAAAGCCCTCACCCGAAAGTGAATAGTTGCCACGCAGGTCGGCCAGCTCGGCACGACTTACAATGTATTGTCTACCTTCAACCCAATTCTCATAGATCACATTACCTTTTTTAAAAAGGTTATCTGAGGTGATGATAAAATTAGCGAGTTTGCCTTTGGTCAAAGTACCCAGTTTATCACTCACCCCTAATAATTCGGCAGGTATTTCAGTGAGCGAGCGTAAAGCCTGCTTTTCGCTCAGCCCGTAGTCGATAGCGGTGCGTACGTTGGTCCAGAAATCTTTACTGCTCTGCAGTCCATAAGTGGTAATGGCAAATCTGATGCCAGCCTTTTCTAAAGCTGCCGGGTTGCCGGGTGCCAGTTCCCAGTTTTTCAATTGTTCATAACTGATGTTTTTGGCATCAATGGGATCCTCGATATCATAAGGCTCAGGGAAATTAAGCGGTATGATAAAACTTGCACCTGTATTTTTAATGGCATCCAATCGGCGGTATTCGGTGCCATCAGTTTTATAGATGTATTGTTTACCAAACTCTTTGGCGATCTTATCGGCACGCAAAACATTAAACGGATCGCCGGCCTCAAATATCTGTGGCAAGTTTTGCTGCTGAATAAATTCAGCAAGCGATATATTGTACTCTTCTTTTTGTGTCTTGTACCAATCCGCATCATAATAAGTCTGGCGCAGCAAAGCAATGCTGCCCATCAGCGAGGATGGATAATTTGTTGCCGCGGTTCCCTTACTGAATGAATAATGTGCAGCTGCCTGATCGTTGATCATCACCAGATTATCACGCTCATCGCCAAGCGAAACTACAACCGAAGTACCACGAGCAATACCATCATGAATAAGCGATTGTACAGCGCCAAATCCATTTTTCTTCAGCTCCTCAGCTTTTGAAACATCGGCATGAAAGATAGCCCTGGCATTCATCTCGGGGCGGATAGCTTCATTCCAGTTATAAGCACCGGCTTTGGTGGTTACTGGCGTTATGGTTACCCTGCCGTTAAAAGCCTGTCGCGGTGCATCCGGAATACCATAGGTGGTATAAGCATCAACCAGGCCCGGGTAAATGTATTTGCCCTTCAGGTCGACCACCACATAACCCTTCGGAATGGTAAGCCCCTGCCCTGCAGCTTCTATCAGGCGGTCTTTCACCAGCAGCACACCATTACTGATGGTTTGGTCGGCACTTACCACAATATTGGCATTGGTAAAGGCATATTGGCCGGGGCGTATATCCCAGCTACCATTAACCGGGAAAGTTTGTTGCGCCCGGCATAAATAAACCGCCGAAAGTGCAAAACAAAGGAGTAATAGTTTCTTCATGAATGATCAGTTTACCACTAAGGTATTCAAAGATTTGTTACACTAAATAATTTCAGGGGCAATCGTCCCATATTTGTTACAAGTAAAGATGTATTATTATGTGTATCTACCTTTTTTTAATCACAGATTTTAGGTGATTGGTGTGATTGCACAGATTTGATCAACCCAATGACTAGTACCTGATACCTGATTAACAAATCACCAATTAACTAATCACCAAAACCTCTTATATTTGACCCATATCCAAGTCTGCTAAGAAACAACAAATAAAAAAACATGACACCATACTCATTTTTATTACATCTCCACTCCGGTTTAAGGTACATTGTATTGTTACTGGTGTTGGTCGCCATTATCCGTGCCTGGGCAGGCTGGTTAGGCAAACAGCCATTTACTGATGGTAACCGTAAATTAAACCTCTTTGCGTTGATATCAGTACATACCCAGTTGATCGTGGGCCTGGTATTGTATTTTCTGAGCCCCTTTGTACAGTTTAACGCCGAAACCATGAAAACGCATGATACCCGTTACTGGACCGTTGAGCACCTTACCGGCATGCTGATCGCCATTGTTTTGATCACTATCGGCTACAGCAAATCGAAAAGAGCAAGTACTCCGGAATCTAAGCATAAAACCGTAGCTCTATTTTTTACGATAGCACTGGCGATCGTGGTTGTGATCATCCTGGCAAGTGGCAGGGGCCTTGTAGGTGGAGCTACAGCCTAAAAAAAAATCAAAATATTTTAACTAAAAATTTGCCAATTCAAATTTCTTTATAAATTTGTCACCGCGATGATTAAAACTAACAAAAATAACAGCTGGTGGCTCCATAAAAATGGCAGCCGGTCGTGTTTTTGATATGAACTACTAATCAATTGTAAACCTAATATGAACCCGGCGCCAACCACGCCGGGTTTTGTATTTTAAATGCGCCTGTATAATTGAAATGAAAAAGTATAAGATAAATACCACTTCCAAAAAATTGCTTGCAGATACCACCACACCGGTAAGCATCTATTTGCGTCTTCGCGATGTTTTCCCCAACTCGTTATTGTTGGAAAGCTCTGATTACCATAGCCGCGAGAATAGCCTCAGCTATGTATGCTGCGACTCGATTGCCGGGCTTGTGCTTGACGAAGGCCGGCTAAAGTTATCCTATCCCGATGGTACGGAGGCTGTGCGCGAACCGGGTACATTCGACCTGGTAAACGAGGTAAGCGCGTTTGTGCAGCAGTTTGATGCCGAGATAAGCCCAGGCAAGATCATCTCAAATGGCTTATTCGGCTATTTTACCCATGAAGCTATCGAGTATTTCGAGACCATCAAATTAAAAACTGTTGAGGATAACCCACGCAAGATTCCAGTGATGCAATACCATATTTACCGGTATATCATCGCCATAGATCATTTTAAGAATGAGCTTTATATCTTCCAAAACCAACCCGAAGGCCAGGATGCCAACGGTGGCCTTCAAAAACTCGAATACCTGATCAAGAATAAAAACTTCCCCGAATATCATTTTAAAAGCAACGGCGAGGAGCAGTCAGACCTAACAGGCGAGGAATTTATGGCGATGGTAAAGAAAATGAAACAGCACATTTTCAGGGGCGATGTATTCCAGATCGTACCATCAAGGCCATTCTCGAAGAAGTTTTTGGGTGATGAATTCAATGTGTACCGGGCATTACGTTCTATCAACCCATCGCCCTATTTATTTTATTTTGATTATGGAGATTTCAGAATATTCGGTTCTTCGCCCGAAGCGCAGATCACCATCAAAAATAAAATAGCCAGTATTTACCCCATTGCAGGAACCTTTAAGCGCAGTGGTGATGCGCTGAAAGATGCCGAGATAGCCAGGCTATTGGAAAATGATCCCAAAGAATCTGCAGAACATGTAATGCTGGTCGACCTGGCGCGCAACGACCTTAGCCGGCATTGTGAGCAGGTGGAAGTAAGATCGTTCAAAGAAGTACAATATTACTCGCACCTGATCCACCTGGTATCACACGTGAGCGGCAAACTACTCGACAATACCTCTTCGTTCAAGATCGTGGCGGATACCTTTCCGGCAGGCACCCTAAGTGGCGCCCCAAAATATCGGGCCATGCAGATCATCGACGAAAATGAAAAAACCAAACGCAGTTTTTACAGTGGCGCAATCGGCTACCTGGGTTTTAACGGCGATTTTATACACGCCATCATGATCCGTTCGTTCCTGAGTAAAAATAACACGCTGTTTTACCAGGCCGGTGCAGGCATCGTAGCCGATTCGGACCCCGAAAGTGAGTTGAAAGAAGTAGACAACAAAATAGCCGCTTTAAGGAAAGCGATAGAATTGGCGGAGGAGTTGTGAGGCAGTTAATTAGTGATTGGTTAATTGGTAATAAGGTATTAGGCTGATCAAATCTGCGATTCTGAAATTGGTGAGCAGATCAAATAATAAAAAAATGAGCAAGATATTAATTATAGATAATTACGATTCGTTCACGTATAACCTGGTGCACCTGGTGCATGAGATAGGTTTAACCTGTGATGTTTGGAGGAACGATAAATTTGCGCTGGAGGAGGTAGATGCGTATAGCCATATCATTTTGTCGCCGGGCCCGGGTATACCATCTGAGGCTGGTTTACTTTTGGCGGTGATTGAAAGATACGCACCGACTAAAAGTATTTTCGGCGTATGTTTAGGGCAGCAGGCTATTGCCGAAGCTTTTGGCGGCAAATTGCATAACCTGAGCCGGCCGATGCACGGTATTGCGACGCCTATTAAAATAACCGACAGGGATGAAAAGCTTTTTGCCGGTTTACCTGAAAGTTTTAAAGTTGGGCGTTACCATTCATGGGTAGTAGACCAGGACGGATTACCGGAAACGCTTACCGTTACAGCTATCGACGAGAAGGATAACAGCATCATGGCCCTGCGACACCAGCAATATGATGTACGCGGCGTACAGTTCCACCCGGAGTCGGTGCTAACCGAATATGGTCGTGCCATTTTACAAAATTGGCTAAACCCGCAAACAAATGGTGCAGAAAGACCAGCTGAAAGGTCGCATTTTGTTAAAATTTAATATAATTGCAAAACAACAATTTTAGGCTGTCATTTGGCAGAGCATAGGGGGTTCATGAGTATACTTGACACGATCGTAGCGCACAAAGTAAAAGAAATACAATCTGCAAAGAAAAACGTATCCTATACCAGCCTGGAGGAATCGGAATATTTTCATCGTGAGGTGCTTTCTTTCAAAGATTTCCTGCTAGATCCATCTAAAACCGGCATCATTGCCGAATTTAAGCGCCGATCGCCTTCAAAAGGGATCATCAATGATAAAGTGTCGGTGGAGCAGGTAACTAACGGCTATGCAACAGCGGGTGCCTCGGCCCTATCAGTATTGACCGACCGGCAGTTTTTTATGGGCCGAAAGATTGACCTGGTAAGGGCCCGGCGAGCCAACAAAATTCCTATCCTGCGCAAGGATTTTATGATAGACGAATACCAGGTAATTGAAGCTAAAGCGCTTGGAGCCGATATCATCTTACTGATCGCCGCTATTTTGACACCAAAGCAGATCAACCAGTTAGCCTCATTGGCCAAGAGCCTCGGGCTGAATGTGCTGCTCGAAGTACATAACCTTGAAGAACTGGAACGCAGCATCGACCCTAATCTGGATGCCATCGGCGTAAACAACCGCAACCTGGCGGATTTTACTGTATCGGTCGAAACCTCTTACCAGTTGTCAGCACATATCCCACCCGAATTCCTGAAAATATCCGAAAGTGCCATCAGCGATCCTGAAACGATCAAACAATTGAAAAAAGCAGGCTTCAATGGTTTCCTGATCGGAGAGAATTTTATGAAGCAGGCCGATCCGGGTGTGGCGATGATGGATTTTGTCAGGGAGTTATAACAGACGGCCGGGTGTTTAGTAAAAAGCCCGGCAATTAAAATTTATCCCAATTTCAATTTAGCTGGATTCTGATAATTGTTCCAAATAGTTAAAAGGTCGATCATTTTATTATTGACGACCCGTTAGTAATCAGTAATTTGAGGAGTAATTACACAGCAGCGAATATTTAGTGATTCGTTATAAAAAGGAAAGGCTTCCGGATTAGAGGCAATTACCTTAAGATTGTCGTCGACTTTTCTAATAAAATCAATTGCAACTTTATTGTTCCAACGAACAGCTAAATATTCCAAATTTCGCGCAAAGGTAGTTTCTGATTCTGGAGTCCAGTAAATAGCAATCATTTATATTTATCAATAAATGATCGCAATACTTCATCATGAGGTTTTGTTAATCCATTTGCCGATTGCTGATAGCCGGTCAAAATCGATTTTTCGAACGCTTCCTGATCGTAAAAATGATATTTTATACCGGGCTTATACAGGAAAGCTTCAACGGCCAGAAGATCTTTATCCTGATCTATTTCGATGGTTACTTTCCGCATAATCAAATTTGATAATATAAACCGAAAATAAATAACCACTTAGCTTTCATTTTCAGAGGAATTCTTTAACCCTGTCCGGCAATGTCCGGCTTTACAAAGGACACGTAAACGGACGGACGGATCAAGCTTTGAGTTTTTTGACGATCTCATCAGCAGGCAATTTTTCCTGACCACCGCTCACCATGTCTTTCAGGGTCAGCAAACCACTCTGCATCTCGTCGCTACCTATCATTATGGTAAAGGGTACCTGTCTGGCATTGGCATAATCAAGCTGCTTTTTGATCTTCGCACCGGCGGGGTATAGTTCTGAAGGGATATCGCTATCGCGAAGTTGCTTCAATAAGGGCAGGGCAAATTTTTCGCCATCAGCATCAAAACAGCAGATCAACACTTTGGTTCCCTGGCTGGCAGTTTGCGGGAAAAGATCCAGCTCTTCGAGTACATCATAGATACGATCGGCACCAAATGAGATACCTACACCCGTAAGACCTTTTAAACCAAACATCCCGGTAAGGTCGTCATAACGCCCACCGCCGCCGATGCTACCCATTTGTACTTCGTTGGTCTTTACCTCGAAAATTGCTCCCGTATAATAATTCAAGCCACGTGCCAATGTAATATCCAGTTCCAGTTTAGCTGTGCGCAAAGGATTGCCAGCTATATAATTTAAAACGGTTTCAATCTCATCACAGCCTTTGATACCAATGACCGACCCAGCCAGCGTCGCTCTCAGGCTGGCCAGTTTGGCCTCATTTGTGCCTTGTAATAAGATAACCGGCTTGATCTTTTCGATATCATCCTCAGAAAAACCACGCTCCAGCAGCTCTTTACTAACGCCATCAAGGCCTATTTTATCGATTTTATCTATGGCAACCGTAAGGTCGGTTATGTTATCGCTTTTGTCTATAAGTTCGGCTATTCCTGATAGAATTTTTCTATTATTGATCTTAATGGTAAAATCTTTGAGTCCCATTTTGCCCAATGCTTCGTCATAGATCATCACAAATTCCGCCTCATTCAACAGCGATTCAGAGCCAACTACATCGGCGTCGCATTGGTAAAACTCGCGGTATCTTCCCTTTTGTGGCCTGTCGGCGCGCCATACCGGCTGCACCTGAAAACGCTTAAATGGGAAAGCAATTTCATTTTGATGCATCACTACATAACGTGCAAACGGAACGGTAAGGTCGTAGCGTAGTGCTTTTTCGGAGATACCGGCAGTTACCCGTTGTACGTTTAAAGATAAGAGCAATTGCTGGTCAACCTTCAATAAATAATCGCCGCTATTTAATATTTTAAATATAAGCTTATCACCTTCTTCTCCATACTTGCCGGTAAGGGTGCTCAAATTCTCCATAGCCGGAGTTTCTATCTGCTGATAGCCATATTTGCGGAACACACTTTTGATGGTATCGAAAATGTAATTGCGCTTAGCCATTTCGGCCGGAGAGAAGTCGCGGGTGCCTTTGGGTACAGATGGTTTGATGGATGCCATAGGATGCAAAGGTAATACGATTTGAGGATTTTTTGATTGCCTGATCGATCTTCTGTCAAATCAAAGCTGTCCAATATGCTATGAACCAGCGTTCAGATAAATTATTTTACCTTTGACTATGCCATTGCACATCCAAACCCCCCGTTTTGTGATCCGAGAGTTCAGACCAGATGATCTTGATGTTTACATGGCGCTTTACGACGATGAGGATGTTATCCTGCATCTTCCCAAACGGAGCAAACAGGAAAACCTGGACATTTACCAAAATACTTTAAACGACTATGCCGCCGGCAAATCTCTGGGCCGCTGGGGAATATTTACCAATCATGATGGCGAATATATCGGCACCTGCCTGCTCCGCCAGTTTTATGACCAGGAGCGAAAAGTAGAGATCGGCTACCTGCTGGCCAAAAAATTCTGGGGAAAAGGTATCGCCAGTGAAATGGCTCAAATTTTAGTATGCTATGGTTTTATGCATACCGATGCAAAAGAGATCGTAGCGGTAACTACCTTAGGCAATACCGGTTCGCAAAAAGTATTATTAAATGCTGGTTTGACACGTCGGCCCAATTTTAAGCGAGATGGGCTAGAGTTGGCTTACTTTAGTATAAAAAGGCAAGAATCAAATTGAACATAGGCTACTTAGCCAAAACCCTGATCAATTCTTCGCAGCCGTCCTCAATTAACTTAAATACCGGCTCAAACATTTCGTTGGCATAGTAAGGATCAGGCACCTCTTTGGTGCCTAGCAACAGCTTAACTTTTGCAGCAGCTAAGGCATGTGGCGCCATAGCTTGTACGTCCGACAGATTATACTTATCCATCACAAAAATATGATCGAATAATTCGAAGTCGCTTTTACTGAACTGCCGGCACACCTGTTTGCTGATATCGATGCCATGTTCACGTGCTACACGAACAGAGCGGCGGTCGGGACCTTCACCAACATGCCAGCCACCGGTACCCGCTGAATCCACTTGCCAGTTAAATCCTTGCTTGGCGGCCAAATGCTGCATGATGCCCTCCGCCAAAGGCGAGCGGCATATATTACCGAGGCAAACCATGAGGATCTTCATGTTGGTTGTGATTGGTTGAAGTGGTTGTATTGGTTGTATTGGTTGTATTGGTTGTCCCGATAGCTATCGGGACAACCAACAAAACTAGTTCAACTAAAAATCCCATTAAGCACCCCAGCCAAACGAACTCCGGCTTTCAATAACTGGCGATTAACAAGTTCTATATGGATGTAGTTATATTTAAAAGGATTGAGGGAATCGCCGGTTTTTACTTCAGCGTAAAGTTTATCAGCAATTTGATTTGATTCAAAAAGCCATTGACTGATGGGAGCACCTTGCCATTGCGCTACCTGAGCTGCTGTTGTATGATTGATGGTTTTGGCATACTCCGTATAACTCAATTGCTGAAATTCGATGAGCCCGGAATCCCAAACCGAATGAAGGTTAGAGGGGTTGTTGAGCCAGGTTACCTTGATATCATTACCACCCTTATCGGCAGTATGACCTGTATGCAATGGTTGGTGTACGTCTTCCACGATATGGATCAGCATACGCAGGTACAACAGCTTTTTGTCTTTTGGGAGCGATCTATCCTTCAGTTGGGTCACCAGGAAATTCAGTTTAGTATAAGCATCCACTGCAGTATCCTGTTTAAGATAAAGCTGAAGTTCAGGATAGGCGTAGGTCTTGTCGAGGTCGATAAAATGCCAGTTATATAAGTAATTATAGGCAGGATCAGATTTGATAAAATCAGCCCAGTTGCTGGCGATCGCTATACTGGTATCGCCTAAAATGGCATTAACCGCAGCACGCGCTTTGGGTGTTAGGTAACTCTCAGCAATTAAGCCGGTTATACGGTGACCCTCGGTCCCCCATGCCATCGATTGCAAAGGCAGGTATACTATGGCCAGCCCCAGCAGCAGTTTTTTGAAGATATTGTTTTTCATAGTGGTTTGGGATTACAGGTACTTCGTTTAACAAGGCGTGCAATAACAGGCTGCAGGCTTGATGCTCCATCAAATTCAAGCAGCGAATCGTTATGCTTTTGCAACTTAAAATACTCTTCATAGATACCGGATTGGAAACAGCCTCCGGGATCTTTTATTGTATAATCGCGATTACAATATTGACCCTTCACATGCAGGGTATCATTGCGCTGCTCGTAATTGCCTTTCACATATTCGGTCCAGCGACCCGAGCGGGTGCAAGTATCCGGACCATTATTTACTTTACTGAAATTCCTGATCTGAATAAAGAATGAATCACAGCTAAATTTGATGGTGTACAAGGAATAGTCGGTTAGCAGTTTTTCCTTTGGCACCGAGTCTTGTTGCCATTCGCCTTGTAAAGCTAATTCGCCTTTGCCCTGTAAACCCGGGTTACGGGTGCATGAACTAATGCCGAAAGCAAAAAGCATCATTAAAACGGAAAGGTAAAAGGGGAATGGTCTTTGCATATGATCGACTAAAAAAAGCCCCTCATATTTCGGGAGGGGCCTGTATTCTTACTTTAAACTACCAACCATATCTTCAGGTTTCACCCAGGCGTCGAATTGCTCGTTGGTGAGCAAACCAAGACCAATAGCAGCTTCCCGAAGCGAGGAGTTTTGCTTCAATGCAGTTTTGGCGATCTTAGCAGCATTCTCATAACCGATATGCGGATTGAGCGCTGTTACCAGCATCAGTGAATTTTCGAGGTGCTTTTTGATACCGGCATAATTAGGCTCGATACCAACGGCACAATGATCATTGAAAGATACGCAGGCATCGCCGATCAGCCTGGCCGACTGTAGGAAATTAGCAGCCATTACGGGTTTGAATACATTCAGCTCATAATGCCCGTTGGAGCCACCGATTGAGATGGTAACATCATTTCCCATTACCTGGGCAGCAACCATGGTAACTGCTTCGTTTTGGGTTGGATTAACTTTACCCGGCATAATAGAAGAACCGGGTTCATTATCCGGTATATGTATCTCACCGATACCAGAACGGGGGCCCGAGGCCAGCATCCGGATATCATTAGCGATCTTCATTAAAGACACAGCGATCTGTTTCAATGCACCGTGACTTTCTACAATAGCATCATGGGCTGCTAAAGCCTCAAACTTGTTATCAGCAGTACGAAAAGGCAGACCAGTAAATTTGGCGATATAATCGGCAACTTTAACGTCGTAACCTTTTGGGGTATTGATACCTGTACCAACTGCTGTACCACCAAGGGCCAGTTCAGAAAGGTGATCAAGGGTATTTCTTAATGCTTTGATACCATGATCCAATTGCGATACATAACCCGAAAATTCCTGGCCAAGGGTAAGCGGTGTAGCGTCCATCAGGTGAGTACGGCCGATCTTCACCACATCTTTAAAAGCTTCTGATTTTGCTTTCAGCGTATCACGTAATTTTTCAATACCCGGTATGGTTACCTCCATTACGATCTTATAGGCCGCAATGTGCATCGCCGTAGGGTAAGTATCATTGGAAGACTGCGATTTGTTGACATCGTCATTTGGATGAATAAAGGTTTTGCCTTCACCCAGTACATTACCAGCCAGCACGTGAGAGCGGTTGGCAACTACCTCGTTCACGTTCATGTTAGATTGCGTGCCCGAACCCGTTTGCCAGATCACCAGCGGAAATTCTGATGCCAGTTTACCTTCCAGTATCTCGTCGCATACCTGGGCTATCATATCGCGCTTTTCAGCGCTAAGCACACCGAGGTCGGCATTGGTATAAGCAGCAGCCTTTTTAAGGTAAGCAAATGCATAAATGATCTCCTTCGGCATCGATGCCTCGGGACCAATTTTAAAGTTATTGCGTGAACGTTCGGTTTGCGCACCCCAGTATTTATCGGCAGGTACCTGTACCTCGCCCATAGTATCGTGTTCGGTTCTGAAACTCATGGTATTTGTATTTTGCAAGGCAAATTTAGGGTTTTATTTGATGTGGGCGAAGATAAGACCTACGAAGTTTTTAAAACTTAGTAGGTCTAACGCCCGTTGTTAGTTGAACTTGTTTAATATTTAATTATTTGATTGCCGTTGACTTCAGTCAACGGATACCTTTATGACAGAAAAGGGCTTTAGCCAAAATGGAGAATTGGTTAGGAGCGTTTGATTCGATAGGAAGTTCAACTTTTACGGTTATCAACTAAAACCATAACAATGTTTAAAACTTTAATTCTGTGCCGGGCGATAATTTCCAATTTTCGCAAACGTTAAATACCCGGCTTGTATAATGAGATCAGTGATAAAAAAGTTAATACCTATTTCTACCCCTTTATTGGTTTTGCTGGCCTGCGGAAACAATAATGCGAGTTCAAAAACCAGCGAATCTGCCCCCTCGCATACTTCCTTCCATCCGACCGAACTATTAAAATATAACCCTAAGAATGAAGACAAAAGAATAGATGAGTTTTTCCATAAACTGCACCGCAACAGCGCTTTCAACGGCAATATTTTGGTTGCGAAGCATGGAAAGATCATTTATGAGAACGCTTTGGGCTGGGCCAATCATCTTACACGCGATAGTCTGAAGATTAATTCGCAGTTCCAGCTGGCTTCGGTTACCAAAACCATGACCTCAACAGCGATCATGCAGTTATGGGAACGCGGTAAAATCAAACTCGACCAGGATGTTCGCGATTTTTTCCCGAATTTTCCATACCAGGGCGTTACCATACGTTTGCTACTCACCCACCGCTCAGGCATGATGAACTATGTATATTTTGTGGACGATCTGTATCGGGCAAACCATTGGAGCGAAAAGAAAGGGATAACCAATGCCGAGGCAATGGACCTGATCGCAAAATACAAACCTGCTCCATTTAACAAGCCTAACAAACGTTTCCTATACAATAACTCCAACTTCATGGTACTGGGTGCCATCATCGAAAAGGTGAGTGGTATGAGCTACGCCGAATATATGAAGAAGAACGTTTTTGAACCAGCCGGCATGAGTCACACTGCCGTATACTCAAAGGCTGCTTATGACAAAATTCCGGTTGATGTGATCGGTCACGATCGCAACAGCTGGCGCTAT
The DNA here is from genome assembly GCA_903863845.1 of uncultured Mucilaginibacter sp. Lineage (GTDB taxonomy): Bacteria > Bacteroidota > Bacteroidia > Sphingobacteriales > Sphingobacteriaceae > Mucilaginibacter. Next base: position 12,752 of record CAIPDP010000065.1, read on the forward strand.
TCGGTTGTACCAAATGTACTCGACGGCCCTGTCGGCGACAAAGGTATATACAGTACCGTAGGCGACCTGTTCCTGTTTGACCAGGCTCTGCGTGCAGGTATGCTCATTAAACCCTCTACCCAGGATTCGGCGTATACTGACCGTAACCCAATGATTCGTGGCCATTTCAACTACGGCTATGGCTGGCGTTTATTTGAAGCACCCGGCCAGAAGGTGGTATACCATACTGGTTGGTGGCATGGTTTCAGGCATATTTATGTACGTGATCTTAAAAATGACGTCACTATCGTACTGCTTGGCAACCTGTGCAATGGCGCATTGGTGCATATCGACGACCTTTTCAAACTGGAAGGTATCCCGGTTATCCGCAAAGGTGCATACAGTGGTTCGGGGGAGACATCGGAAGATTAGTTTTTATTAGTTGAAAATGTTGTACTGGTTGTATTAGTTGAAGAAGTTCTTCCTTTTTCTAAACTTTACATGCCAAAACCAATACAACTAATACAACCAGTATATCCAATACAACCAACAATGTTCGATAAACTACTCGAAGCCAAACAAAAAGCCGAAGCTGTAAAAAAGCGCCTTGACGGACTCAACGTAACTGGCATCGCCGAAGGCGGGAAGATCAAAGTAACCGCTAACGGCAACAAGGTGATTCAATCTATTTCGCTTGATGATGAATTCCGGAAGTCTGCCGACAAGGAAGAATTGGAAGAACTGCTGACCATCGCTGTAAACAAAGCCCTGGAGCAGGCCGAAAATCTGAACCAAAGTGAAATGGCTGCCTTATCCAAAGACATGTTTGGCGGATTGGGTGGTTTGTTTGGGAAATGATTAGCTGAAAAGTTGGAACGTTGAAATTTTGTAAGGTTAGGGCCTTCTCCCTGAAAAATGACTCCATCACAATAAATTTACTTGAATTGTCTAAACATTCAATATAGCTTTGCGCTTTAATGTTACAGCGTTTTAACCTTGCAACAAAATAGCTATGAAATTCACCTATTACGGCCATGCCTGTTTCGAGCTTGAAACTGGTGGCAAAAAACTTTTATTTGACCCATTTATAACGCATAACGAGTTGGCAAAGCATATCGATGTCAACAGCCTGCAACCCGATTATATCTTGCTGTCGCACGGGCATGGCGATCACATTGCTGATGTATTTGCGATACAAAAAAACAGTGGTGCCAAGGTGATCGCAATTGCTGATATCGCCGGTTGGTTAGGCGGAAAAGGGATACCCGACGCCCACGGTATGAATATAGGTGGTGGGTTCAATTTCGATTTCGGCAGAGTAAAAATGGTTAATGCGATCCATTCCAGCTCGATGCCTGATGGTTCTTATGGCGGCAATCCCGCTGGTTTTGTGATCTATGCAGAAGGAAAAAAGATATATTATGCCGGAGACACAGCCCTGCATTATGACATGAAACTGCTGGCCGATGAAAACCTCGACTGGGCGATCCTACCAATAGGCGACAACTTTACAATGGGAGCAGAGGATGCTATTAAAGCAGCTGGTTTTATCAACTGCAGCAATGTGATCGGCGTACACTATGATACTTTCCCGCCGATACGTATCGATAAGGCAGCAACTCTTGCCAAATTTGCTGAGGCTGATCTTAATCTGCAATTGCTTCCGATAGGCAATACAATTGAACTTTAATGGCAAATAAAAAGCCACCGCAATCGGTGGCTTTTTATTTGTCAGTTCAAAAAGGTTCTAGATCACTGTTCCGTGAGGTATAACGGCGCGTTTCTTGATCACTACGATACCATCCTGCACGGTATGAGTGCCATAGTCGCCATCTTCCAGTCTTTTGTTGCTGGCATTGATCTTTACATCATCGCCGATATAGGTATTCTTATCGATGATCGCATTTTTGATGCAGCAACGGTCGCCAATGCCCATGATCGGTGAGTTACTTTCTTCTGATTCTTTGATCTGTTGCAACGTTTGGTAATTATCACTACCCATTACATAGCAATTTTCGATGATCGTATCTCGTCCAATCCGGGTGCGAACGCCAATGATTGATCGGTAAATATGACTTGCGTTAATTATGCAACCATCCGCAATAATAGTTTTTTCGAGATGCGAGCCTGAAACCTTAGATGGCGGAAGCATCCGTGCCCGGGTAAATATCGGCTGACTATCAAAAAGATTAAATGCCGGTATATCATCCGTCAGGCCTAAATTTGCTTCAAAGAACGAAGGTATGGTACCAATATCGGTCCAGTATCCTTCATACTGATAACTTACTACGCGGTGATGAGCGATAGAATCCGGGATAATTTCCTTGCCAAAATCGGTACGATCGTTACCTGTTAAAAGCTCATACAATAGTTTCCGGTTGAAAATATAAATACCCATTGAGGCCAGGTAATGCCTGCCCTGAGCAGCCATATCGGGGCTAACTTCTGAGGCCCAGCTTTCAAAATTGGTCTTTGGTTTTTCAACGAATGCAGTAACAAAGTTATTCTCGTCAGTTTTTAAAATACCAAATCCCGGAACATCATTGGCATGAACCGGTATCGTAGCGATTGATATCTCAGCATTGTTTTTGATGTGATTTTCTACCATTTCGCGGAAATCCATCTGGTACAATTGGTCGCCCGAAAGGATCAAAACATAGTCAAATTCATGTACTGCCAGGTGATGCAAACTTTGCCTAACAGCATCTGCAGTACCCTGAAACCAGGCAACACTGGATGGTGTTTGTTCGGCTGCCAGGATGTCCACAAAAGCATTACTAAAGCTACTGAAGTGGTAGGTGTTCTTGATGTGCTTATTGAGCGACGCAGAGTTAAATTGCGTCAGCACGTAAATTCGGGTAATATCCGAATGCAAACAGTTAGAGATCGGAATATCGACCAAACGATATTTTCCGGCAATTGGTACGGCCGGTTTGGAGCGGGTTGCGGTTAGGGGCGATAAACGACTTCCCTGGCCACCGCCAAGCACAATGCTGATTACTTTTGATGTCATATAGCAGGTTTTAAACTCTCATAAAGGTTAATATATTCTTTAGCTGACCGATCCCAGGAGAAATCGAGCGCCATCATTCTTTTTCGTATGGATTGCACTTTAGCTGCATCCTGGTATAACTCAACCGCTCGACTTACGGCTTCAGTAATATCTACTACGCTGGCCTGTAAAAAACGGATACCATAACCACCTTCATCTCCAAAATCGATCACCGTGTCTTTCAGTCCGCCTGTTACCCTTACCATTGGTATAGTGCCATAGCGCAAAGCATATAACTGGTTCAATCCGCAGGGTTCAACCCGTGAAGGCATCAAAAGGAAATCCGAACCTGCATACACCAAATGTGCCAGAGCTTCATCATAGCCGATAAATACACTGCACTGATCAGGAAATTCTTTTTGCAGGGCCGTTAGTTCATCCTGCAACACTACTTCGCCTGCACCAAGCAGACAAAAATTAACACCAGCCGGATGAGCGATGATACTCCTTTTGATGGCTTCAGGCAACAGATCGGCTCCCTTCTCACCTACAAGGCGTCCAATGAAAGAGATCAATGGTCGGTCGGTCGACAATTTGAAGCGTTCGCAAAGTGCTATTTTGTTCTTACTTTTCCCTGCTGCCAACTTTTGGGTAGAATAGTTTTCCGCGATCATGGCATCGGTTTTGGGGTTCCATATCTCGGTATCAATCCCATTGATGATCCCGGTTCCCTTTGCGCGCTCCAGATAGAACAAGTATTCCATACCGTTTGACTTGATTGTCAGCTCCTCCAGGTAACTCGGCGAAACCGCAGTATACTTCCAACAGCATTTTACTGCAGAAGCCAGGGGATTAATAGCACCGTTCCATTCCAGCAGGCCGGTTTTTGATATATCGATCTCTGGAAGTAAGCCTAATTTGCTCCAGCCAAATGCACCATGATATTGCCCGTTGTGTATGGTCAGCACTGACGGGGTCTCCGAAAGGCGTTTGTATAAACTCGAATTATAAAGCAGAAAAGGTACCAGACCGGTATGATGGTCGTGGCAGTGGATCAGGTCGGGTGATTGTTGCGACCAATTGATCCAATCGAGGAAAGCTATCTGGAAAGCGATAAATTGCTCCGTCTCATCCGGATAACTGTACACATTTTCGCGATCAAGCAAGCCTGGAATTTTGATCAAAAACAGCTCGAAACCAAGCTTGTTGGTTTTTTCCTTCAGCACTTCAAAATAAAAACGACGGGTACCCAGCAACGAAGAAGCCTGGAATTTTACTTCCCATTCATTCTCCTGCACAAACTTACGCTCGTAAAATGGCATCACAACAGCAGCCTCCATACCCATTTGATTTTGGTATTTGGGTAATGCTCCTACGACGTCGGCAAGGCCGCCAACTTTAGCCACAGGATAACATTCGGCGCTGAGATGGAAAATTTTCATTGTGGATTATTATTGGTTCAAGTTAAGCAAAGAATTAATTAAATAAACAAATCTAAATAGCTTATTCAGCATGTAATTTAAATTTTTATTATTTGTTCAGCAGCAATTGAAGTTAGTTTTTATTTTGAAAGCAAGCTAATAGGTTTTTTGCAAAATCGATATTTTTATGAACAAAAAGATAGGTTGTTTTATTAAAGTGATAATTATTTCTTCTTTAATAATTTAAGCCCCATTTTCTAATGTGTCGGCAAAACACTATTAATGTTTGTAATAAAGTTGTTTAACCGCTTATTGATCGAACTTAAAAATTAAAGGACAGCGTTTGCCCTAACCGGAAACAAAACATTGGATCAAAATCATTGAATTTCAATGTATTATTTAAATATTGATACAATATTAATTGCTACCGAAATATATTAGATCGGAGTAAACTATGGCAATTTTTAGCTTTAAAAAAAACATTCTAGCGGGATAGGTATCAATTATTTTTGGAAAATACGAGCTGTTAAGTTCAATTGTCAGTCGTTCGATGTTTGTTAAGTTTCTGTTAAACCTCCTTTTTTTAAAACTTTAAATCAATACATTTACCTACTTATTTTCCAAAATGGTTAAATTATTTGTCAGTGGGTTCCCGCTGAATATGGATGAATTAGAGTTGGCCCGCCTGTTTGTTCCCCATGGCGACCTGAAAACGATCAAATTGGTGCGCGATAAAAAAACGCGCATCTGCAAAGGGTATGGCTTTATAGAAATGGGCGACCGCCAATCGGCCGAGAATGCTGTTGCCGCGTTACACGGACAGGAAATGGGCGACCGCTTTCTGACAGTAAATATCAAGGAAGAAGAAGTGGAACCAGTAAAAGCAGCCCCGGTTTTCCGTAAGCCTTCTCCTGTTGCACGTTTTGCTGCGCCTGAGAAAAAGAAAAGGCCCAGGCTACCAGGCCGGGGCTAAAAATTTATTGTTTATAATACCTCGAAAGAATGGCAATCATGGTCTTACTGCCCATGCCAGGCCATCAGCACCATTAATAGCGATATGCCCGCTTACTGTTAGGGTTTTCAAATCTACAACAGCTACATAGTTGTCACCTGTACAACCAATAAAAGCACGCGAACCATCGTCATCTACTAATATACCCGCTGCGCCGTGTCCGGTATTCAATGTTTTTATCAGCTGGTGGGTATTGGCATCAATTACAAATAAATCGCCGGTTCGTAAACTGGTTACCAAAACACGTTTGCCATCGGGTGTAAATTTAAGTCGATTTGCCCCCTCTACCTTCGCATCTAAACTGGCCGCCACTTTCTTTCCGGCAAGATCGATAATTGTTATAATGCCATCATCCGCACCGGCGGTCCAAAGTTCTTTCCCATCGGGCGAAACATCAAATCCCTCCGAACCTTTGCCAACCGGTATTAGTGTTTGAACCCAATCTTCGTGAGCGGGAGGAGTAAATCTATTAGGGAATGCCCGGGGTTTGATCAGGCTATCTGTAATAATACTAACGGTGGCAGAAGCGACATTAGTGGTATAAACATTTTTTCCGTTTGGCGTTACAAAAACCATATGGGTGCGGTCTTGCCCGGTGCCCATGCACCAATCGAATTTGCCGCTCGCCGGGTCATAGCGGGCAACTGTCTTGGTCCCTTCAACACTAAACCAAACCTTGCCACCCTGGAAATATATGCCGTGAGGTCCCATAAAGGGTCTGGTATCCAGAGTTGGCAATGCTTTTTGACCCACAAGATCTATCACATTGATCTCGTGTAAACTACCTCCGCCATAGATGGTTACATAGGCAGTTTTACCATCTGCCGAAGCAATCACTTCATGGGGATCAGAACCAACCGGCACTTGCGCCAATATCTTGAAACTTACAGGGTCAATAATTGCCAGTATATGATCGCCCTTAGATAGCGCCAATAGTGTCTTAGCCGGTGTTACCTGAGCCGAACATCCACAGGAAACGAATAATAAAAGGGCAGAAACAACAGCCGAAACTATCCTGCCCGGGCGAATGTTATTTACTTTTTCCATTTGATCAGGGACTTAAAATATTATCCTACCAGTTTTATAAGGCATCTACAAAATTCTATCTCAGCAATAAATCAAAAGGCAATCAGATCTGCTTTAAAGTATAACCAAAAATACTGTCCGGTCTGGCAACCGGACAATATTTACAATTGTGCGTTTTCCGCCTTACGTTCTTCGCAATCCAAATGAACGGTTACCTGGTCTGACAATATCATACTTGAACTACCGACACCAAAGTCGAGCCGATTAATTTTAAAACTTGCTTTAAATTCTCCTGAATTACCCTTGTCAGTGTAGCTAAATGGTATATCCAACTGTTTTGTTTTGTCTTTTATAGTAAGCAAAAATGTACCCGTATAATTATCACCACTTTTATGCTTCAATGAAACTGATTTCAGCGTAATCTTTGGGTATTTGGCCACATCAAAAAAATCTTCGCTACGCAAGTGTTCATCTTTGGTCGAATTATCAGTATTGATAGTGCCCACATCAACTGTAGCTTCAAGCGTGCTGGTTGCCAGGTTACCTGGCGTAAAATGCAGTTTTGCAGATAAGCCGCCGAGCGAGCCCCCGGTATTGATTCCCATATTCTTGATCTCGAAGGTAATAGTTGAGTGCAACAACGAACTTTGCGCACGTACCATTCCAATCCCGGTAACCAGTACCAGTTGCATTGTTATTAAAAACCGTTTCATTTCAATCGTCTAAAATCAAAATTTATCTGCCCGATGGCGGATTTCCACCAGGAGGAGGACCACCCGGACCGCCCGGAGGAGGCGCACCAGGACCACCGGGAGGAGGGCCACCCGGACCATGATGTTCTTCAGGAACTTTAACTTCTGGATGCGATTTTCCATTATGGCAGGTATAGCAATTAACACCTGTTATTTTATACATACCCAGGCTATCCTTCTGGCTGCCAAAGAACTTTTTGTTGATCTTTCCTTCCATCACAAACATTTCGCGCGCAGCTTTCTTTTCAGGCTTCGCATCACTGGCAAAATCCATTTTGCCTGTTTGCGCATCGCGGACGTGGCAAAAATTACAGTGCACACCCAGGGAAGCAGCCCACTCGTCCATTGCATGGTCCAATACACGATAAGGAATGTTTTTCGGGAATACTTTCAGGTTAACCAGTTTCGGTTCTTCCCGCTGCTGCTGCGGCAGAGACGCTGCCACACTAACCGCAATAAGCGCAATTGCGCCAACGGTTACCAGTAGTTGTTTCTTCAAATGCATATTTGTTTTTTTGATGATGGAATAAATATAAAAAATGATTCCTGAATTTTTTCTGTAGATCGACCCCGGCACCATATTTATCGACAAAACGGAGTTTTTAACCGATTGTTGTGCAGGCACTGTTCCTTTCAATGCCCTGTTACCTTTAGTTTTTAGAATCAAAACTGTTAAACCTTCCCGATCGCTATCAGGACTACAAAACCTCAATGCGCTTCAAGCCAATTCTGTCCTACACCTACTTCAGCCAGGATGGGCACCTCGGTTTTAATTGCGTGTTTCATTAGTTCAGTAATGATCGGTTTTACTTTTTCGATCTCGTAATTGGGCACATCGAAAACCAACTCGTCATGTACCTGCATCGTCATTCTGGAATCGAGTTTAAGCGTATTAAATTCGCGATGGATATTGATCATTGCAATTTTGATCATATCTGCTGCCGAGCCTTGTATGGGGGCATTGATCGCATTTCGTTCGGCAAATCCCCGAACTGTGGCATTGGCCGAATTGATATCGCGCAGGTAACGTCGTCGTCCCATCAGGGTACATACGTAGCCGTTTTCACGCGCGAAGTTCATGGTATCATTCATATACTGCTTGATGCCGGGGTAGGTGGCAAAATAGTTTTCAATGATCTCCGCTGCTTCTTTGCGTGGTATGCCCAGATTTTGGGATAAACCAAACGCCGATTGCCCGTAGATGATACCAAAATTTACTGCTTTAGCATTGCGGCGTTCGTCACTGGTAACTTCGCTGAGTTGCTTGCCATATACCCTTGCAGCTGTTGCCGTGTGGATATCCAGATTCTGACGGAAGGCATCAAGCATATTAACATCTTTGCTGATCTCGGCGATGATGCGCAATTCAATTTGTGAATAATCCGCTGAAACAATGCTGTGGTTTACATCGCGTGGAATAAAGGCTTTACGCACCTCTCTGCCGCGCTCAGTACGAATAGGGATATTCTGTAAATTAGGATTGGTAGAGCTTAAGCGCCCGGTAGCAGCTATTGCTTGATTGTAGGAAGTATGAACCCTTCCTGTTTTAGGGTTTACCATGAGCGGCAATGCATCAACATAGGTAGATTTTAATTTTTGAAGCTGGCGGTAATCCAATATATCTCGTACGATATCACTTTTAGCAGCTAGTGATAACAATACATCTTCACCAGTTTGGTATTGACCGGTTTTGGTTTTCTTGGCCTTGGGATCAAGCATCAGCTTCTCAAATAGTACTTCTCCTAATTGCTTTGGCGAGGCAATATTAAAACGGACTCCCGCTTTGTCGTAAACCGTGCGTTCCAATTTGGCAATATCAACTTCCAGGTCTTTCGAAAACTCTTTCAGGGTATCCGTGTCAATTTTTACCCCTTCAAATTCTATGTCTGCCAGTACATAAACCAATGGGTTCTCAATACCGTTAACCAGCTTTTCGGCTTCAGCCTGAGCAAGTTTAGGTTCAAAAACGCCACGTAACTGCAAAGTGATATCGGCATCTTCTGCCGCATAGTCTTTTACCTTTTCAATTTCCACATCACGCATGTTACCCTGGCCTTTACCCTTTGCGCCTATCAGTTCGGTGATAGATACCGGTTTATAACCCAGATAGTTTTCTGAAAGGATATCCATATTATGCCGGGTATCCGGATCGAGCACATAATGGGCCAGCATGGTATCAAATAATACGCCAGCAACCTGCACTCCGTACCATTTGAACACGAGGATATCATATTTAATATTCTGACCAGTTTTGCATATCGATGGGTTTTCTAAAACCGGCTTAAACTCGTTTACTATTGCCTGCGCCTCCTGCTGGTTGGCGGGCACCGGCACATACCAGCCTTCGTGTTCTTTTACCGCGAATGACAGACCAACCAACTCGCAATTATTGGCGTCGATACCAGTAGTTTCGGTATCAAAACAAATACTTTCCTGCTTCAGGAGCAGGCTGATAAGTTCCGCACGTTTTTCTTTGGTATCTGCCAGGTAGTAATGATGTGGAACATTACTGATATTTTTTGCAGCAACTTCGTTTTCCGGCTCGTTCGCGTCCCTTACTTCAAGATTAAAAGCCGGGCGGGTATCGGCGACTGGCTGACCAAACAGATCGGTCTGAACACCTACCGCACGGGATTCGGTAACGCTGAAATCTTCGCCAAAAACACGTCTGCCCAGGGTTCGGAATTCCAGTTCGGCAAACAACGGTTCAAGTAACTCACGACTCGGAGCAGAAACTTCCAGTCCGGCTTCATCCAATTCAACAGGAGCCTGCAGGTTGATGGTAGCCAGTTTTTTTGAAAGCAACCCTTGTTCTGCAAAGTTCTCTACATTTTCCTTTAGCTTGCCTTTTAGCTCGTGACTGTGCGCAATGATGTTTTCCATCGAGCCATATTGCTTGATGAGCAATTTGGCGGTCTTTTCGCCAACGCCGGGTATACCGGGAATATTATCAACCGCATCACCCCAGAGGCCGAGAATATCGATCACTTGAAGCGGATCGCTTACCTCCCATTTTTCTAAAACCTCTTTGACACCCATAATTTCCACCTCATTACCCTGGCGACCCGGTTTATAAAGCTTGATATTCTCGGAAACTAACTGTGCAAAATCTTTGTCGGGTGTCATACAAAACACTTCGTAGCCAACTTTTTCGGCTTTTTTGGCGAGGGTACCGATGATGTCATCAGCCTCAAAACCATCCGATGTGATCAGGGGAATGTTAAACCCCAGAACGATCCTGAAAATATAAGGAATAGCTTTTGCAAGGTCCTCGGGCATGGCCTCGCGATGGGCTTTATACGCTTCAAAATCGGTGTGCCGTTCGGTAGGTGCCTCGGTATCAAATACCACGGCCATGTGCGTTGGCTTCTCTTTTTTGAGCACATCCAGCAGGGTATTGGTAAAACCCAGCATAGCCGAGGTGTTCAATCCGCCAGAGGTAAAACGCGGGGTTTTGCTCAGGGCAAAATGCGCCCGGTAAATTAGCGCCATGCCATCCAGTAGGAATAACTTTTTCATTGTTGATTTACACTAATTGCACGAATTTAATCAACACGAATTTCACGAATTATTTAAATGAATTGAGCCGAATTAAATGCCTTGGATACAATAGTACAAAATATCGGCTAAAAGGTATAATTCAATTTCTATCGTTGTAATCTCAACAAATTCGTGTCAATTTTATTTAAAACTGCACTCAGGCAAATGATCGTTCACCATACCGGTTGCCTGCATATGGGCATAACAAATGGTAGTACCGAAAAACTTAAATCCGCGCTTTTTCATGTCCTTGCTGATAGCATCAGATATTGGAGTGCTTACAATTGGCTGCTGCGGATAATTAACAATCGGCTTCCCATCAGGCATAAAACTGTATAAATACCGGTCGAACGAACCAGTTTCTTTTTGAACTTCAATAAACTTTTGTGCATTGCTGATGGAGGAAACGATCTTGGCACGGTTACGGATAATACCTGTATCCTGCATCAGTCGCTCTACATCATCCTCTGTAAAAGCCGCAACCTTATGCACATCAAAATCAGCATAAGCCCTGCGATACCCTTCGCGGCGGCGCAATATGGTGATCCAGCTCAAACCCGCCTGAGCCGATTCAAGGACCAGGAACTCAAACAGCTTTTTATCATCATGTATCTCCTTACCCCATTCTTCATCATGGTATTTTATATAGAGCTCGTCTTTGCCGGGCCAGGTGCAGCGTTTTAAGTCCTGAGTCTGGAGTATTGAGTCTGGAGTCATTTTGAGGTTATTTGAATTTATCTGGGTTGTTGATCATGTATATAAGTAACCTCGTTACTTCTTCGCTTTGCTGATTGAACCGATCAAATTGGTCTTTTTCAATATAATTACATGCCAATGAAACATCCAACCAGGATTGTGTTTCACCATTCTCCATATCTGCATCCGTCAGTTTGCTTATAAAATGATTCGGATATCTCCTCTTTTTATAGGCTTCGGCTAAACTGGAACATACAGACCTTGAAGACCTTCTTATTTGATCTATAAGACTGTAGGTTTCTTCCTTCAGAAATCTCTTAGTTTCCCAGTATATCTCCATCGATAAGGCAAATGCCTTTTTATAAGCAATCAGGTCTCGAAATGAACTCATTTCTATAATGACTAAGGTTAAGTTAAAAAATGATTTGACTCAGGACTTGAGACTCGAGACTCAGGACTCGAACACAACTCATCCCAATATTCAACCGCTCTTCGGTAATGCGGAATAACAATCGACCCACCAACCAAATTGGCGATCATAAATACCTCATTCATTTCCTCATTATTTACACCCGCCTCGTGGCATTTTCCCAAATGATATTTGATACAATCGTCGCAACGCAAAACCATAGAGGCTACCAGACCGAGCAATTCTTTGGTTTTTACGTCAAGGGCACCTTCGGCGTAGGTAGTTGTATCGAGCGCAAAAAATCTTTTGATATTGGTATTAGCCGATTCCATGATACGGTCGTTCATTCTGGAGCGGTATGCGTTAAAATCGTCTTCTAATTTTCCCATGGGAGGTGTTTAATTGGTGAATGAGTTAGTTGTTTTATTGTTCAATTGTTGAATTACTAAAGCTACCAATGCCAAATGACCAATGACAAATGACCAATGACCAAAAATGCTAAATTATTTAGTTTTTATCAAAATGTTTTATACCTTTAGTATTCCAAACCAAAATTAATCTTTTGAGCATTCAACAACGACATGGAAAGTTTAGCGCCAAATATTTTTACGAACAACCTACAGGAAACCATAGCGGTTTATACCTTGTTGGGATTTAAAGTAGCCATGTCGGTACCTGAGCAGGGTGATGAACTGGTTTGGGTGATGATGGTGAATGGCGGTGTTACGCTGATGTTTCAGACCTTTGATAGCCTGGCTTGTGAATTGCCCGAGATCAGCCGGAAAGATGGTGGTTCTTTATTATTATATATCAATATTAAAAATATCCGTGATTATTTTGATTCGGTGAAAGACAAGGTGAAAGTGTTAAAGGGCCTGGAAAAGACCTTTTATGGCGCAACAGAATTTTCTATATTGGACAACAACAATTATGTGCTCACTTTTGCCGAAAACGAATGATAAACTTTAAGCGCGCAGACCATATCAATATCTGCGTTCCGCCCGAAAGGCTTGAAGAGGCCCGGGCATTTTACACAGATATCATCGGATTAAAACCCACCTACCGTCCGGAAGTTTTTCGCCATCCGGGTTATTGGTTCGAGATCGGTGACATCGGCTTTCATATTGGTGTTGAACCCGGTTTGAAGGAAACAGGACGACATACGGCTTTTGAGGTGGAAGATATCAAAGCTAGCCGCGAGCACCTGGAGAAACACGGCGTACACACCTTTGAAGAAGAAGTGATTCCCGGCCGCGAACGTTTCTTTTATCTCGACCCCTTTGGCAACAAGATGGAGCTTTTGCAAATAAACAACACACCATTATAAGATTTTAAAGATTGCAGTTAATGCAACTACCCAATCAAAAGATCCGGGGAACCTCCCTGATTATTATTATCTAATTAAATCCATAAAATCCCAAAATCGTGTCTTAATCGTGTCTTAATCGTGTCTTAGCAAGTTTCGGGTTTTATGGTACGCGTGATTAAAACTATATTCGTTTTATGAACCCAGCCCTAACCATCACAAAATACCGCATTACCTCGATCGACTTCCTGCGCGGAGCAATCATGATCATCATGGCGCTTGACCATGTTCGTGATTATTTGTTTTTTGGCTCCTTTTATTTTGATCCGCTTGATCTGACAAAAACCAGCGGTCTTTTATTTTTTACACGCTGGATAACCCATTTTTGTGCTCCTATTTTTATGCTGCTTGCCGGCACATCAGCCTATTTGATGGGCCAGAAAAAAACCAAAAAGGAATTATCCGCTTTTCTGATCAAAAGGGGGCTTTGGCTGGTTTTTCTCGAAATGATCGTTGTTAATTTTGGCTGGAATTTCAATATTACATTTCCAATGTTCTTTTTCATAACGATATGGGCGTTGGGTGTAAGTATGATCGTTCTCGCAGGTTTGATCTATCTACCCAAAAAACTGATCCTGGCTTTAAGTTTATTGATCATCTTCAGTCATAACCTTTTTGATAGCGTACATATACCGGGGGCTGGCTTAAAAGCTTTTGGCTGGTCGCTGCTTCATTTCCAGCAGGTATTTACCTGGCATGGCGAATTATTACTGGTAGGCTACCCCCTGATCCCATTGGTTGCTGTGATGGCGTTGGGTTATTGCCTGGGTCAGGTTTTCTCTTCGGCATATAGTCCTGAACAACGGAAGAGCCTGTTGTTAAAGCTTGGTACTGCTGCCATAGCTTTGTTTATTGTGATCCGGTTTATCAATATTTACGGCGATCCGGTGCCCTGGGCGGAACAAAAAAATGGCTTCTTTACTTTCCTTTCGTTCATCAACTTTAACAAATATCCGCCCTCACTCGATTACCTGCTGGTAACACTCGGCACTGCGCTGTTATTCCTTGGCTTTGCCGAAAAATTGCAGAACGGCGTTGTAAAAGTAGTTTCTGTTTATGGCCGGGTACCTATGTTTTACTACCTGATCCATATCTATGTGATACACCTCATCGCAATTTTTGCATCCGCTTTTACGACAGGGCAGGATTGGCATATCTGGTTCTTAAAACAACCTATCTGGTTCACCACCGATTTGAAAGGCTATGGGTGCTCATTACCGATAGCGTATCTGGTTTGGATCGCAATAGTTGTTGGCCTATATCCGCTTTGCAAGCGCTACGATGCGTATAAGCAAAACAATAAAAGCAAGTGGTGGTTAAGTTACCTGTGACACGATGAAAGGATTTTTGAACACGATTGTCAAGATATTAAATGATAGAGAGGATGCACTAAGATCCCACCCATCCCTAAAATCCTGCCATCGTGTCCTCTGGATTCCAGAACACGTTTTTAAAGTCAACCACTTTATCATTTTCCACCTTTACTCCTTCTGATGCCAGCATTTGCTCCATCAGATCGCCGCCAAAATGGAATTTTCCGGTCAACAGCCCAGCACTATTTACCACCCGATGTGCCGGTACCGGTGGATCTGCTGCGCCGCAGGCCTGCATAGCATACCCTACCATCCTGGCCGAGCCCCGTGTGCCAAGGAAATTGGCAATAGCACCATAGGACGTTACTCTGCCTGGCGGGATAAGCCTTACAACTTCATATACCTTATCGTAAAAATTCAGATCGGGCATGATTTACGCAAACGAGAATTTAAGATAGTTGATATTCTTGTTTTCCTTCAGATATTTCTTTTCGTAATAAGTTTTGATGGATAGCACTTCGTCCGCAAGTTCAGAATGGTACAGATCTTCTGTTTTAATGTGCAATCTCAAATTCAATTCAGCAATTTTTTCGGCGGTGTAAGCATGCAGATCGTCATTGTCAGTTTTTAGATTGACAAAGCCACCGGGTTTCAACAGCTGTTTGTATTTCTCGAGGAAGCGCGGTGAGGTCAAACGCTTCTTTTCGCGGCTGAGTTGGGGCTGGGGGTCGGGGAAAGTGATCCAAATTTCATCCACTTCGCCGGGAGCAAAGTAGTCCAAAATTGTCTCGATCTGTATCCTTAAAAAGCCAACATTGGGTACTCCCTGTTCAAGGGCATCTTTGGCACCACGCCAGATTCGGTTGCCTTTGTAATCGATACCTATAAAATTCTTTTTTGAAAACAACCGCGCCAGGTTTACCGTGTATTCACCTTTGCCACAAGCAAGTTCCAGCACAAGCGGATCACCGTTCTTAAAGAAATCATTAGACCATTTGCCGCGATACGGCAGGCCAGCCTCTAATTGCACTACGTTAGCAAAGGTAGCCACTTCGGCAAATCGCCTTAATTTATCTTTTCCCACTTTTAAAATTTAGCGGGTAAAAATAAGAAGGAAATCCGAAAGTCCGCATCCCGATAGCTATCGGGAATCCAAAAGTCCGAATGAATATTTAGGTAAAAAAGATTGAGTTGGGTATCCAATTCCCAGAGTTGTTTTTCGGACTCAAGAAGCCTCGCTTTCGGGAGGGATACCGTAATCAGCCGGCTTCTTTTTTCTTTTTTCAAATAATGTCCTAACCTTATCCCAAATACCTAACACTGCATCCTCATTGATATAATCAGAGGCTTTTTGCGAAAAAAGACCAACAAGCCCTTTTATCAAAAGGTTTGAATTACGGAACAAGGTTGAGTTGAGCAACATTGGTAAAAAGATACGCGAAATAACGCCAACCAGGTCCTGATGAAAAATATCATTTTTCGCACCTTCTTCGGGCGCATTCGGAAATACCGTATACAAGCTGGAAAGGGCAGTCATTGGCGTATTAAAACGTTTGGCAAGGGCTTTGCCTTGCGCATCACGTACCTCGTGTAATCGGGCAATCTCGGCACGCAACTCACTTATATTATTGATATTCAGATCGTCCATTTATTTGAAGAAGTTACGAATAAAAAGGTCTGTCAATGCAGGTCTGATCTTATCCTTACGTTTTATAACAATAAATGCTACAATAAGATACAATAAAGCCATTAAACCAAACCCGGCCCAATAAGCGCCTAAAAAGTGGGAGATCAACAGGGCAAGGGCAAAACTCACAAACAAAAACCCCAGCACAAAACAAACACCGATAATGATATCGACAACAAAGCCCGCCAAAAACTTCGAGCCTTTTTCTACTGCCTCGAGTTTGGTAAGTTCCAATTGGGTCTCGACATAGGATTTAACCTGATCAACAATTGGTGGCGGCGTATCTTTTTTTTCTTCCATTTGAAGTATTCTACGGTCCGGCATTCTTTACCGGGACAAGCTTTGGTTTACGCGTGCTCCAGATCGTCCTGGTATTCTTCGTCAACACTGGTGATCTTGCTTTTGATATTATCAACAACTTTGTCTTTAAGACCGACCAGGTTATCAATTTCATTAGCTGCTGTCTCTTTGATCGAATCGCCTAATTTTTTTAAGGAGTCGGTAAGTTTGTCCCGTGTTTCCGCACCTTTATCTGGTGCAAATAATATTCCTAATGCTGCCCCTGCCGCTAATCCAGCCAGTAGTGCAACTATAACTTTTGAGTTATCTGACATAGTACTAAAATTTTAATATGAACTAGTTTATTATAAAATGGTTAAATATCCTGCCAATCTTTATTTAACGGACTTTTCGTCAGTTTATAATCGCCGGTTGATAATTGATGGCATTAATATCGGCATTTCCTGTCGCGCCAGCAATATTTTCTTATAAATTAACTCTCCGACGTTGTTTTGATCCGCTCCAGTCTGCTTGCAGCCATTCGGTTAGTTTCGTAAATCTCAAGCAACAGTAAGAAATATGACAACAGCAAAGGGCCGAATACCAGGCCCAAAATACCAAAAAGCGGTATGCCTATAAATACACCAACGACCGAAATGATTGGGTGGGTATTAGCTAAGCGCTTATTGATGATCATTCTCAAAATATTATCAATGTTACCGATCACCAGCAGTCCGTAAACGAGCAGCGCTATCCCTTTGAAGGTATGTCCGCTGGCAAAAAGGATAATACTGGTGGGTATAGCCAGAGTCGGTGCGCCAACCACAGGTAAAAATGATATCAAAGCACCGAGCATGCCCCAAAATACCGGATCGGGTATACCAAAAGCATAAAATCCCATACCCAATAATACACCTTGCACAACTGCTATGATACCTTGACCCAATACATTACTGTAGGTTGCATTACGCAACGCCGCCGCGAATTTTAGTGTATGTTGCTCACGAAATGGTGCATACTTTAACATTGCGGCTTCAAATTCTTTCATTTGGGTGAACATGAAAAAAAGCAGGAAATACATGACCAATAGATTTATCAGTATGCTCACGGCGCTTCCGATTAGCGATGGAAAAAGGTCGGTCATAAATGCCCCGATCTTTTGCAGAGTGTTTTCAGCTAAACGAGGCTGCCCAAGGTGATGGCTGGCAAAGATGTCAACCTTATAGATCCAATCCTGTATAGGTAGTCCATTTCTGGTCAGGGCTGATATTTTGTCAACGATGAGGATACTCATCGATAAAAAAGGAATAACGATCACAACCAACGAGGTAAGTATGATCAACATAGCTGTAAGAGATGGGTTCCAACGTCTTTTACCCACAAGATACAAGTAGAGGGGCCTGAAGATGGTAAAAAGAATTATTGCCCCCAGGATAGCACTGAACAACCCCGACATGGCATACAAAAGTATGCAGCCCAGTACTACAATTGCAGCCAGGATCACATTGTTGCGTTGCCTGTAATTAAAAGATGACATCGGGAATTGACAATAAGTACTCCCTATAAACAACGGAAAGCAAAAAAGTTTTTAGCTAATAACTAAAAAATGCCGTGGGCAAATTTTAGTCCAGATCATTGAGCAGCAGGTTGATCTTGGCGCAGCTTACCGCTATGGTATTGATATAAAAAGCAGTGTCAGATCCTGCATCATCGGGTATTTCGTATTTCAGCTGCTCTACTGATAGGTTTATGTTTGACAACTGGTTGCGGATATCGTGGCGGATCCGGCGGGTTTTCCCTTCCTCAGGGATATTCTCTTTTGCTGAATCTGGCATTATTACTTACTTAAGTTGATAGCCTTCATTTTATTATAAAGCGTTTTGCGGTCGATATTAAGAATTTCAGCTGCCTTGGTCTTGTTAAAGTTTACTTCGCGCAACACTTTCAGAATTGTATCATACTCGGCCTCCTGAGCAGCATTTTTAAGATCGTGGCGATTCTCTTTGATCATTACAACTTCCTGCTCAACAACAATTTCCTGAACCGGTATATGCGTCGATTTATAATTGGAAATTTCGAGTGGCAGGGCCTTCAGCTGTATCACATCGCCTTCCGTAATCAGTGTAGCACGGCGAACCACATTCTTCAATTCGCGAATATTACCATTCCAACGGTAATTCATAAAACACTCTTCCACTTCCGATGAAAATGACGTTACATTGCGGCCAAGTTCCGCATTTGCTATCTGCAGGAAATGATTTGCAAGCAACATGATATCACTGCCTAACTCGCGAAGAGCGGGCATGTAAATAGTAAATTCGTTAAAGCGGTGGTAAAGATCTTCGCGGAATCTGCCTTTAGATATGCCTTCCTGAAGGTTTTCGTTAGTTGCTATGATGATGCGGACGTCCAGATCAATTTCTTTGGTGCTACCTATCCGTTTAACTTTTCTTTCCTGCACTGTACGTAACAGCGCAGCCTGTATATCATATGACAGATTGCCTACTTCATCCAAAAATAATGTGCCTCCATTGGCCATTTCAAAGTGACCAATTTTGGTATAAAGTGCCCCGGTAAACGAGCCTTTTTCGTGTCCAAAAAATTCACTTGCTGCAAGTTCTTTAGTTAGCGAACCACAGTCCATCGCTATAAAAGGCATATTGGCGCGCTGGCTGTGCAAATGAATATTTTTCGCAGCCGACTCTTTACCCGTACCGCTTTCGCCTAAAATGATCACACTGTAGTTAGTTGGTGCTACTAATTCAATCTGCCTCACCAATTCTTTTGCTGCTTTGCTGGTACCTACAACAAATTCGCTATTCGGTAATTGTGGCTTTTTGCTGCTGGGTTTTGCGACTGAAGTGGAATTATCCGGTTCGTCAATCAGAGCGTGATGGGTTTCAAAGGCCTTATTGATGGTATTTAAAATCTCATCAGGGTACAGAGGTTTGGTAATATAATCGTAAGCTCCCATCTTGATGAGCTCAACTGCCATTTTAATATCTGAATATCCGGTTATAATAATAACACCTGTTTTGGGGTATTGAGTTTTGATACTCTTCAACATTTCACGGCCATCCGTATCTTCCAGCCTAAAATCACAAAGCACCAGATCATAGGAACCATTTTTCAACAATTCGAGTCCGCTTGAGCCGGTAGCAGCTGTAGTAACATCAAAACCGTTGCGTGTTAAAAACTTTGAGAGTAATAAGGCAACGTTCACTTCATCATCAATGATGAGGATTTTTTTCATAACAGGTATTAGCTTATTTTGACTGGTAAACGGATTATACCTACGTCAAGTTACATACAAAACTGCTAAAATTTAAGGTAAAATTTAATTATTGCGCTAATTATTATATTTCTTGTATAAAAACATCCTCGGTTTCAGGCAATCCGGAGCTTATTACTTCAAATAATAATTCGAAATTTATTCGATGTCAATAATTTAAGGGAACACTTTTTTGACAAGGAAAACTGATTTGATAACCTTTTTTAAAAACTAAAATCAAATGTTGTTTGGTGGTTTGTTAATACCTATATCTGGTTAAATGGGTTATTTCCCCCGAAACACTGGTTTTCTTTTCCCGAGAAAAGCGGTCACGCCCTCTTTAAAATCTTCGGTATCGAAACAATGTCCAAATAACTCGATTTCCTCTTCAAACCCATTTATATTCCGATCGAATGAGGCGTTTACTGCGCGAATAGCAGATTGCAATGCCAACGGCGCCCGCGACAAAATGACACGCATCAACGTCTCCGCTTTCGTCAGC
The DNA here is from genome assembly GCA_903863845.1 of uncultured Mucilaginibacter sp. Taxonomy (GTDB): domain Bacteria; phylum Bacteroidota; class Bacteroidia; order Sphingobacteriales; family Sphingobacteriaceae; genus Mucilaginibacter. The sequence continues at coordinate 32,997 of CAIPDP010000065.1, forward strand.
AGATCATATTGGCTAACCACATGATTTACCAGGCCAAATTGGTATGCTTCCTGAGCAGTGATCATATCGCCGGTAAGGATCATCTCTAAAGCGCGTCCTCTGCCTACCAAACGTGTTAAGCGTTGTGTCCCCCCATAGCCCGGTATAAGGCCAAGCGTAACTTCCGGCAGGCCCATTTTGGCATTTTCGGATGCTATACGGATATGGCAGGCCAATGCCAGTTCTAATCCGCCGCCTAAAGCAAAACCATTGATGGCCGCAATAATGGGTTTGTTGCTATTTTCAATATAATCAAAAACATTTTTATGTCCTCTGCGCGCTAATTCTTCTCCTTTTACAGCATCAAATGATGCAAACTCGGCAATATCTGCACCCGCAACAAAGGCCTTGTCGCCGGCACCAGTGATGATGATCCCACCAACATGATCGTTGTTATACGCGTCGTAAAGTGCGGTGTGCAATTCGGCTAATGTATCCCGGTTAAGCGCATTTAGTTTGCCTGCACGGTTAATAATGATATGATGGATACCGCTTTCGGTATGAGTGAGCAGGTTTTCGAACATCGACATGGGACAGTATAATTGATTTGTGTTATGCTAAGCAGTTTGCCGTATATCTTCCGACTCAAAAATTCCGGTGCTTGTGCACCCATTCAGTAATATATTTAACGATATCAGTTGTAGTTGTTCCGGGCGGGAAAAGTTCCCCAACACCGATCGCTTTGAGTTCATTCATATCGCTTTCGGGTATTATGCCTCCTCCGGTTACCAACACATCATCTAATTCCTTTTCTTTCATTAATTTGATGATCTTCGGGAAAACGGTCATATGTGCACCGGAAAGTATAGAAATACCAATAGCATCTACATCTTCCTGCAAAGCGGCATTGACCACCATCTCGGGTGTTTGGCGCAAACCGGTATAGATCACCTCCATGCCGGCATCACGCAAACTGGTTGCAATGATGCGCGCACCGCGGTCGTGACCGTCCAAACCAACTTTGGCAACCAGAACACGGATAGGGCGGTTAAATGATTTAGTCATGGATAGTTATTAGTGTTGTAAAGGTAGCAATTTAGTTAATTTGAGTTGGTCAATAGTAAAGGGTAAATCCTGTACTTAGTTTTTATCCGAAATTGAATACGCGAATAAAGGTACACGGTTCACTTTATTGGCAGCCCGCCTTTCCAGCCCGATTAAAACCATTCGCCAAACCCGGCTGAATTTCATATTTTTGCGGCTTTCCGTACTATCATGAGTGAAGAGCGATCGTTAAATTTTATCGAAGAGATTGTTGAAGAGGATATCCGCGAAGGCAAGCATAGCGGCCGCGTACTGACGCGTTTTCCGCCCGAGCCTAATGGTTACCTGCACATTGGGCATGCCAAATCAATTTGCCTCAACTTCGGGCTGGCACTGAAATATGGTGGGCAAACCAATCTTCGGTTTGATGATACCAACCCGGTTAAGGAGGATGTTGAATATGTGGATAGTATCAAAGAAGATGTAAAGTGGCTGGGCTTTACCTGGGCAAAGGAATTGTATGCTTCGGATTACTTCGATCAGTTGTATGCTTTTGCAGTTGAACTGATCCGCCAGGGTCTGGCTTATGTTGACGATAGCACTCCCGAACAAATAGCCGCCCAGAAGGGAACCCCTACCGAGCCTGGTACCGGAAACGAATACCGCAATCGCAGCATAGAAGAAAATCTTCGTTTGTTTGAGGAAATGAAGGCCGGTAAATACCCCGACGGTGCGAAAGTACTTAGGGCAAAGATCGACCTGGCATCACCCAATATGCACCTGCGCGACCCGCTGATGTACCGCATCAAACATGCACATCACCATCGTACCGGAGACCAGTGGTGTATCTACCCGATGTATGATTTTGCCCATGGCGAATCAGACGCAATCGAAGAAATTACCCATTCAGTTTGCACACTGGAATTTATTCCGCATCGCCCGTTGTACGAATGGTTCATTGAAAAACTGGGAATATTCCCTTCTAAACAATATGAATTTGCGCGCCTCAACCTCAACTATACGGTAATGAGCAAGCGTAAACTCCTGCAACTGGTCGACGAAAAGTTTGTTGATGGATGGGACGATCCGCGCATGCCTACTATCAGTGGTTTGCGGCGGCGCGGCTACACGCCTGCTTCCATCCGCGATTTTTGCGAACGCATCGGCGTGGCCAAACGCGAGAATATGATCGATGTTGGCTTACTTGAATTTTGCATTCGGGAAGACCTTAATAAAACCGCATGGCGCCGTATGGCAGTGCTTGATCCCATCAAACTGGTGATCACCGATTACCCCGAAGGCAAAACCGAAGTATTTACCGGCGAAAATAATCCTGAGGTGGAAGGTGGTGAAGGCAGCCGCGATATACCCTTCAGCCGCGAGCTGTGGATTGAGCGGGAAGACTTTATGGAAGAGCCGCCAAAGAAATTCTTCCGGCTGGCAGTTGGCAATATGGTACGTTTGAAAAGTGCCTATATTGTTAAATGCGAAGGTTTTAAAAAGGACGATAACGGTAATGTTACCGAAGTTTATTGCACACATATCGCCGAATCGCGTTCAGGAAATGACACCAGCGGCATCAATGTTAAAGGTACTATCCACTGGGTGAGTGTCCTTGCTGCAAAAACCGTTGAAGTTCGCTTGTACGATCGCCTGTTCCGGGTGGAAGACCCATCAAGTGAAGAGGGCGATTTTAAAGATTACATCAATCCCGCAAGCTTGCATATTCTACCACAAGCCTATATTGAACCCGACCTGGCTAATGCTGTTCCGGGTAAGGGTTACCAGTTTATACGCAAAGGGTATTTTACGCTCGACAAAAACTCAACACCCGACAAATTGGTATTCAACCGCACGGTGACGTTGAAGGATGGATGGGTGAAGAAATGAGTTGGTGGTTATCGGGTATCAGTTAATGGGTTAATTTTTTATCAAAAAGTACCGCTCCCTGATACCTGATACCTAATATCTGATACCTAATATCCGATACCTATTACCTGCCCCCCTAATACTTCCGGTATACATTATAAAGTACATTCAAATCAAGCTGGCTTAAAACCGGGTCACTGTCTTTTTGGACGAAATGGCGTTTAAAGGCCACAATAGCAGCATTTAGGTTGGAGGTATCATAACCGATCAATCGGAGGGCGGTTGGGTAGTCGAAATTTTCAGGGGCCACTTCCAGCACTTCATCGCTCCAGTAACCAAAGCCTTGCGCGGCCATTACCTGCCAGGGAAACAAGGGTCCCGGGTCGGGTTTACGGGCAGGGGCAATGTCCTGGTGACCAATAAAATTGGCTTGTGGTATGTTATAGGCCTTTTTCAGGAAGCCCAGCAATGCCACAAGACTATTAACCTGCGCATCGGTATAGGGTTCGCTGCCATTGTTATCAATCTCGATCCCGATTGAACAGCTGTTCATATCCGTCACACTGCCCCATTTGCTGATACCCGCCTGCCATGCCCGCAGGTAGTCGCTCAGCATATGGTATATTTTGCCGCTTTTGGCTACTACATAATGGGCACTCACCTGGGTACGAGCGAGGGTAAAAGTTTTGAGCGTTTGTTGAATGCTGTCCTGCGCTGTAAAATGGATGATCACATAATTAGGCTTCCTCAGGTTAAAGTTTACCGTCCCAACAAAATCGGAGGGAACCGGACTGCCGCTGCTGTCAGCTAACGTAAGGGGTTGCGCCAGTTCGATCACTTTGGCGATCGAATCGGTATGGTGCTTGTAGAATTTCCCGGCTGCGTAATAGGGTCCCTTCGGCGCACAGCCTGCTAACACGATCATGGAGGCGGACAGCAGTAAAAACAAGCGTTTCATTATGAAGCTAAAGTAATGATAAATGGCGAATGTGTTGCTCAAAAACGCCCGCCAAACTATGCTGAAAAGATAAATTTTCATCAAAAAACACCTGTATTTACCCGAAAACAACCTGTTCTGCACTCATTTTTAGTGATTTATTGCTCAAAAAACACTGTCTCGTCCTGCGCTTGGCGAAGGGTGTGGGTGGGGGATTGGAATAGTGTATTATCTTCAACATTTGCCGGCTAACAAATAATTACTCCGTAGGAGTATCCTGTTTATAGCACTGGGAAAGGTAAGTAAAGGCTCCGTAGGTGCCTCCTATTTGCTCCTGGCCTTGCATAATTTACTGAACCATTGAGCCGCCACCAGCCTGCCTGCAGATTCGCAGGCCGCGAAAGCGATCGTGAAAATGATAGA
>CAIPDP010000066.1 GCA_903863845.1 uncultured Mucilaginibacter sp.
AATCCCGACCCAACCGTAGCTGCAAATCCAACTGCCTCGTAGAGGCTACCCCTTTGTAACTCTCTCCGGATAAAACATAGAAATCTTGCGTCGAAGGTGCTACCCTCTGCAGCCAGGTTGATCAACTTTTCGATTAAGGGTAGCCTCTACGAGGCAGGATGAAGGGTAGTATTTAGGACAGTTTTCTTGTAACTAAAATGTAAATCCCGAACCAACCGTAGCTGCAATTCCTACTGCCTCGTAGAGGCTACCCCTGCTTTGCCGGGCTTATCAACTTTACAAGGGTGGGAGTCCGTACCAGAAATTATAAGCGCTGCGATATTGCAATTTCAGTAGGATAAAAAATTAAAACTTTGATTATAGATTCAATTCTAACAATACCGGGCAATGGTCAGAATGCCTTGCATCCGGTAAAATGGCAGCGCGTTTGATGTGCTTTTCCAATGTTTCAGTTACCATGATATAATCGATGCGCCAGCCCAGGTTCTTGGCCCTTGAGTTGGCCCTGAAACTCCACCAGGTATAATTATGCGGTTCTTTATTGATATGCCTGAACGAATCGATAAAACCTGAATTGATGAAATTCTCCATCCACTCACGTTCTTCGGGAAGGAAGCCGGAAGAATTGGCATTTGATTTTGGGTTATGGATATCTATCGGGCGATGGCAAATATTATAATCGCCGCATACTATAAGATTCGGGTAGGCCCATTTCAACTGGTTGATATACTCGCCGAATTCATCCAGGAATTTATATTTGAAGTCCTGCCTTTCGTCGCCGCTTGAACCGGAAGGGAAATAAACGCTCATCACCGATACATCCTCAAAATCGACCCGGATATTGCGCCCTTCACGGTCGTAATGCGCGATGCCGCAGCCATATTCAACATGTTTTGGCGTTTGTTTGGTGAAAATCGCCGTTCCGCTATAACCTTTTTTCTCAGCCGGGAACCAATAGTGCTGGTAGCCCAGTTGCTCGATCAGCGCAAGGTCGGTCAGCACATCAGGCGATGCTTTGATCTCCTGCAAACAAACCACATCGGCATCAGTTGCCTGGAGCCATGACAGCCAGTTTTTGCTGATGGCCGAGCGGATGCCGTTAACGTTATAGGTGATGATTTTCATGAGTCGGGTAAGGAAAAATTTCGTGTGGGTAAATATCGAATAATGAATGCTGAATATCGAATGATGAAGTGACAAATACTTCGATATTCAGCATTTGTTATTCGGTGTTCGATATTAAAATTTCAGAATTTTATCCAGCTGTTTGCATTCCCGCTTACTCAATAACTCTACCGTCATCGGGACATCTTCAAGCGGACGGTCTTTGGCGTCACGTTTAACAGCAGCGATGCGATCCACCATATCGATACCAAATACCACTTCACCATACACCGTATAATTTTGGTCGAGATGGGGCACGCCGCCAACGGTGGTATAAAAATCTCTCTGCCATTGGGGTATTTTCCGGCCTTTTAAGCGGGTTTGCTCCAGCGTATCCAGCTTGCCGGGGGTAAATCGTTTGCCTTCGACAATATAGAACTGGCAGCCGCTGGAAGCCTTCTGCGGGTTATCGTCCCTGGCGGCGGCCAATACGCCCCGCTTATGAAACAGGCTGTCCCTGAATTCGGCCGGAACAGTATAGCCCACATCGCCATCACCTAACTCAGCACCGGGAGCGGCTTTCTTAGGGTCTTTTGAATCGGGATCACCACCCTGTATCATAAAATTTTGGATCACGCGGTGAAACAACGTCCCGTTATAAAAACCCTGCTTGGCCAGCTTTATAAAATTATTGCGGTGTTTAGGCGTCTCGTTATACAACCTGATGATACATTCCCCATAGCTGGTTTTGATACGCACATATTGGTTTTTGGGCTTACCGGCAAAGGCAGTAGCGGTGAGTAGCAGGAGGGTGAAGGTGAGGAGGTTTTTCATTTTAGTTGTAGTGGTTGTATTGGTTGTAGTAGTTGTAGTGGTTATACTGGTTTATATCTTTACTAAATTAACTAATACAACCAATACAACCAATACAACCAAATCTCCCTAAAGCGAAGCGTCAAAATAATCAACGATCAGCGATTTCATGATCAGTTCCTGTTCGAGCAGGGTATAGTTGGGTATTTTGTCTACCAGTTTCCAATGCGGCCAGCCGTCCTTGTCGAGACCCTCCAATTCGTAAAAGCCCATTTGGCTAAACAATTTGCAGTTGGCGATATGCATCAGCTCTTCTTTCTGCCGCTTGCTGAACTTGCGGGCGCCCTGCCCCAGTTCCTGGACGCCGATGAGGAACAAGATCACTTTCATGTCCGGAATTTCAGAATCGAAATCCGCAGCAATGCGTTCTTGCAGGGCCTTCCATTTGGTGTTGATGTCGGCAGCTTTCATGCCGTAAAGATACATTCGCAGGTCCATTTTACGAATTATGCAAACATTCTATACAACGATATTGTTACCCAAACATGATGATTTGCTTGCATAAATGCGTATTTTTGCGCAAGCAAAGGGTTTTTAAATTGTGAACAAAAACAGGCGCCATATTCTGTACACCTGGATCATCCTCGTCTGCTTCGCAGCTGGACAGTGGTCGGTTTATGCGCATTACCATGCCATCAGCAGATCGCAGTTAACTTCTTCTGCTACCGCGAAACATCAGCATACGATCTCTGAAAAGTGCCAGTTATGCGATGCGATGCACCATACTGCTATGCTGCATCAAAGTCAGCTGCTATTGACAGCTATTTCCGTTACTAACGTTAACTACCAACCCTGCCAGTATAATTTTGTAAGTCAATCTATTGTACTTGCCTCCGGCCGGGCTCCGCCATTGTCCTGAGTTTCCCAACCCCCAATTGGACACTGCTTTTTGAGCAGTATTATTCACTTATGACATTAGAATCTTATGAAATTAAAGCTGTTTTTTTGCTTTTTGACGCTCTTTATAAATTATAGCACTTTTGCGACCCCCGCTAATAGCGGAGGAATAAAAGATGGAAATGGAACACTTTCGGGTTTGGTAACTGATAAGGCTACCGGAACTACCATCCCGGGGGCAACGGTATCCATCCCCGACCTGCGTACAGGCACCGTCACCGATGCCAACGGTAAATACCTGATCAGCAATTTGCCCAAAGGCGTTTACCTGGTGCAAATAAGCTTTGTTGGCTATGCCACCTTTAATCAGCGGGTCGATCTTTCTAAAATATCTGTTTTAAATGTGCAGTTGCAATCCTCATCGATAGAAGCTGCGGAAGTAGTGGTGACCGGTGTGAGTAAAGCAACCGAGATCAAACGCGACCCGGTGCCGATGGCGGCGATCAGTAAAACTTTTATTGACGAACACTCCGCTTCTTCCAATGTGATTGATGAGATCGCTAACCTGCCGGGCGTAAGCGCGGTAACCACCGGGCCTAACGTTTCCAAACCATTTATTCATGGGCTGGGTTATAACCGGGTAGTTACGCTTGAAGATGGGATGCGCCAGGAAGGGCAGCAATGGGGCGATGAACACGGTATCGAAGTCGATCAAAATTCAATAGACCGGGTAGAAGTGATCAAAGGACCGGCTAGTTTAAGTTATGGCTCTGACGCCATCGGTGGCGTGGTAAACCTGATCACTACACCCCCTGTTACAGATGGCAAGATATTGGGGTCATTTTCGGGTGATTATGGAACTAACAATAACCTGGTCAATACTTCATTCCGTTTACAGGGCAACCAAAATGGTTTTGTGTGGGGTACGGTTATTTCGGGCAAAGCGGCAAAGGATTACCAGGATCAGCACGATGGCAGAGTTTACGGTACCGGCTTCCAGGAAAAAGATGCCCGGGTTATGCTTGGCTTAAATAAAAGCTGGGGTTATTCATACCTCAACGCATCGGTATTTGATGACGAACAGGAGATTCCTGATGGTAGCCGCGATTCGTTGTCAAGAAGATTCACGATGCAGGTGACCGACGCGGATACCTATCGTCCTATAGTACCTGACGCTATTTTAAACTCCTATGAAATCACGCCGCTGCACCAGCATGTACAGCTTTACCGCATATATGATAACAGTAATATTACGCTGGGAAATGGCAACCTGATTGTTAACCTCGGCTACGAGTACAGTCACCGGCGCGAGTTTACGCACCCGGCTGCACCGGATATCGCGGGATTGAACCTGCATCTGGTAGATTATACATACGATGTAAAATATAACTTCAACCTGGGTAACGATTATGAAACAACCCTCGGCATAAATGGTCAATACCAAAATAATACCATTGGCGATGCTACGGATTTCCCGATCCCCGCTTACCACCAGTTTGACATCGGACCGTTCTTCATCATTAAAAAATCATACGGCAAACTCGACCTGGATGGTGGTGCACGATACGATACCCGTTCGATCACCTCACAAACTGCATATGTTGATAATACCATACCTTATTACCCAACATTGTATACTGGCGCCAACCCAACCAATACGCCGAATGTGACGCAACAGTTCAGCGGTTTCGGTAAAACTTTTTCGGGTGTTACGGGAAGTTTCGGGGCGACCTATAATTTTTCGGATAAATTTCTGGTCAAAGGCAATATCGCCCGCGGTTTCAGGGCGCCAAGTATTGCCGAATTGTCGGCCAACGGACCTGATCCCGGTTCGCAGATCTACCATGTCGGCAACAGCAATTTCAAGCCTGAATTTAATACCCAATCGGATATCGGGGCGTTTTTAACCTTGCACGATTTGTCCGCAAGTATCGAACTATTTGATAATAATATCCAAAACTATATCTACCAGCAGCAGGAATTGAACCCTGATGGCAGCCCGGTTCGCAACCCTGCCTTTCCGCAATACACCGTTTTCAGCTATGTGCAAAATAAAGCCAGGATCAACGGAGGTGAGTTTTTTCTCGACCTGCACCCTCGTCCGTGGCTGCATTTTGAAAATTCAATGAGCCTGACTTATGGTACCAATTTAGGTAATAACGGTCACGAACCTGACAGCCTTAAATACCTGCCTTTTATACCACCGCTGCATACACACTCTGAATTACGGAGCACCTTTGCCAAAGGTTTTGGCAGCTTTAGGAATGTCTATGGTTTTGTTGGCTTCGATCATTTCGATGCGCAGGGTCATTTTTTTGCAGCCTATGGAACCGAAACCTATACAGCCGGATACAATTTGTTGAGTGCCGGAGTAGGTGGCAATATTGTGGATGAAAGCGGCAAGCCTATACTCAAAATATTTATAGAGGGTACCAACCTGGGTAATGTCAACTACCAATCGAATATGAGCAGGTTGAAATATTTTGATAACGCTGTAGTACCAGCAGGGGTACAGCCTGGTATTTTTAACATGGGCCGCAATATCAGTATCAAGGTGGTGGTACCATTTGACGTTTCGCCAAAAACTAAAGCCGAATAATGTGGGTTATAGGAATGGGGTTCCAAAAAAATTCCCATGGTTTGGGCGACTCTATTTTAGCTGTATTACAGCATAATAACTAACTTGGTAAGCTAAACGAACAACCGATAACGAATGAAGCAAAAATTTTACGATACTGCTGAGAAGCAGGAAAAAGTTATACTGGTAGGTGTCATCACACCGAACGAAACGGAGGAGCAGGAAAAAGAGTACCTGGAAGAACTGCAATTTTTAGTAGAAACGGCAGGAGGTTTGACCGTTCGGCATTTTACGCAAAAGATGCAAAGACCCGAGCGGGCAACTTTTGTAGGTACCGGTAAACTGGAAGAGATCAAAGCTTTTGTTGATTCGGAGGAGATCGATATCGTGGTGTTTGATGATGAATTATCGCCATCGCAGCTCAGAAATATTGAAAATGAGTTGCAGGTGAAAATTCTTGATCGCAGTAACCTGATCCTGGATATTTTTGCCGGACGAGCACAATCTGCCCAGGCGAAATCGCAGGTTGAATTGGCCCAATTACAATACTTGTTACCTCGCCTTACACGGATGTGGACCCATTTGGAGCGCCAAAAAGGTGGTATCGGTATGCGTGGACCGGGTGAGTCGCAGATAGAGACCGACCGTCGTTTGATCCTGAATAAAATTTCGCTTTTAAAAGAAAAATTAAGGCAGATCGATCGCCAGAACGAGACCCAGCGCAAAAACCGTAACCAATTGGTGCGCGTGGCATTGGTGGGTTATACCAACGTGGGCAAATCGACGATCATGAATATGATCTCGAAATCGGATGTGTTTGCTGAGAATAAATTGTTTGCAACGCTGGATACTACTGTGCGAAAGGTGGTGATCGAAAATTTACCTTTCCTGTTATCAGATACTGTTGGATTTATCCGCAAGTTGCCTCACCATTTGGTGGAATGCTTTAAATCGACGCTGGATGAAGTGCGCGAAGCGGATATTTTGGTGCATGTGGTTGATGTTTCGCACCCGAATTTTGAAGACCAGATACGCACAGTAAATGAGACTCTAAAAGAGCTTGGTGCGGTAGATAAACAAACTATCACCGTATTTAATAAGATCGATGCTTATAAACCCAAACAGGCTAGTCCGGAAGAGCACGCCACCCAGCTAACCCTGGAAGATTTTGAGCAAAGTTGGATGGGTAAAAATAACAGTCCGGCTATATTTATCTCGGCACTAAAAAAGGAGAATGTAGAGGAGTTCAGGAAACTGCTTTACGATAAGGTAGTAACGATACATATGCATCGGTATCCTTATGACAAACTGTTATATTAAGTTACTGCATTTAAAAATATCTCGTGCTTAATTGCGGGAATGATACCCTTTTCAGTCGCGGTAGCAAAAAGCAAATTAATGGCCCGGCGCCCCTCTTCGCCCAGGTCGAGCGAATATTTATTGACATAAAGCTCGATATGTTTGTACATCACTTCCTCGCTCATTTCCTGCGCATGCTGGCGAATAAAGTCAAGCCCCGATTTCGGGTTGGCAAATGCAAACTCCACCGATTTCTTTAAAACGCGGTTGATCTTTTGCAGAACTTCAGGTGCCAGTTTACGATGAGCAACAATACCACCTAATGGTATAGCGCATCCGGTTAATTTTTCCCAGTAATCACCCAAATCGATGATCTTTTTCAATCCCTTTAACTGGTAAGTGAAACGGTTCTCGTGAATGATGAGGCCTACGTCGATCTGCTCATTCAGCAATGCATCTTCTATCTCCGAAAAAACCATTTCCTGCTTATTTGTAGCCTTAGGTAATGCTAATCCCAAGAGAAAATTAGCGGTGGTATATTTGCCCGGTATGCCAATTTTATGGTCAGGATTATTTAATTCCGCAATCGACATTTCGCCCTTCGAAATCAATAATGGCCCCACGCCAAAGCCCAATGCGCTACCTGCATCCAGCAAAACATATTGATCTACCACAAACGCAAATGCATGATAGCTCAATTTGGTGATATCCAATTCGCCGCGGAAGGCTTTCTGGTTCAAGGTTTCCACGTCATCATAAGATACTTCAAATTCCAGCCCCTCGGTGTCTATCTTGTGGTGAATCAGCGCATCGAAAATAAAAGTATCGTTCGGGCAGGGGGAGAAGCCGAGGGTTAGTTTCATAGATCCAGTAATCGTCTGTGGTAATTTATTTGTCCTAAATGATAAGAAAGGTGGGAAGCCAGGTGGATCAAAAAATATTCGGTCGACATCGGGAACCCAAAAACCTGGATAGGAAATTCAGCAGCAAATTGCTCAGCAGTTATATGGACTAAAACGGAATCAACGACTTTAATAGTGTCTTCGATATTGGTAATTAGGTCGGCCTTCGGGATGTCTTTTAATGAAAACTCAAGTTCACGGTGCCTAACGTAGCCGGTTTGCCCAATTTGGGTGCCTATAAAATGGTTGATATTGCCCACCAAATGCAGGCATAGGTTACCTGCGGAATTTGCGATTCCATCCCTAATGATCCAAATATTACTTTCATTACTGTAAGCGTTGATCTCGTCTTTCAGTTTATTCAGATCACGGATAAATATCAGCTTTAAACTTTCATTTAACATATTTTCAGTTTTAATCTTAACTATCAAATGCGAGCAGGTTTCCTTCAAAAATGATCACCGCCTGGCTTTTTAATAAAACTTTATCACCCTTCAATTCAACATCCATTGTCCCTGTACGCTTAGACGACTGAAAGGCCTTCATATTTGTTTTTCCTAATTTTTTGCCCCAGTAATTGGCTAAAAATGTTTGCACGCCGCCTGTTACCGGATCTTCATCAGTGCCCGCCCAGGGCCAAAAGTAACGATAGTGATAGTCATAGGCAGGCATATTGGATGAGGCCGTAACCAAAACACCGTTGATGCCTTTATAGGAATTGACCAATGCTTTAAAATCAGGTTTTAACGACGCTAGCGCATCGGCACTATTAATCTCCAATAAAATTATCTTATTTCGCTCACTGTAGGCACTGTTAACTATCGCAGATAGTCCAAGGGCATTTAATATCGAATTTGGTACTTCAATAGGTATTGTTTCGTAGGTGGGGAATTCCATGATGATCTCATCGTGTTCACGAGCAATAAACAGTTCAAGATTTTCTCCCGTTATAAAATGGATTCGGTCGCCCCCATTAATTTTAAAAAGCACTTTTGCAGATGCAAGCGTTGCATGACCACAAAGCGGTATCTCTTTTTTGGGCGAAAAATACCTGATTCTGTAAGTGTTTTCATTATCGGCAGCCCAAACAAAGGCCGTTTCAGAAAGGCCCAGCTCATTTGCAATATCCAGCATTTTTTGGTCGCTGATATCGGTAAGGGGGAAACATACCCCCGCTGGGTTACCCTTGAAGGCTTCTTTGGTAAATGAATCGACAGTGTAAGTTTTCATTGCTGCGTTGCCTTTATTATCGCTAGAAACTCCGCAGCAAAGGTATTCAGATTTTTAATGGCTAAGCCTATTTGCCAGGCATCGCGGTTGCGCCTTTCTACGTAATTTGACACTGCCCTGATCTGAATTGCCGGGATACCAGCCATTTGACAGGCATAGAAAAATGCGGCACCTTCCATGCTTTCCAATTGGGTATCGGTACTAATCTTAGCGATGCTTTCGTCATTGCCATGCACGGTGTTGACGGTGATCGCGCTTACTTTTGTTAAACCGAAGCCATCCGGAAGCTGGTAGGAGGAACTAAAAGTGCTTGCACCAAAGCCCAATTGATCGATGCTCAAAAAATTGTCACCATCTTCAGCACCCAGTTCAGAAAAGCGGTCACTGGTAATTTCAACTACCTCGCCCAAGCCAATATTGCGGTCGAAACTGCCGGCAATACCCAGATTAATGGCCAGGTCGTATGAATTGCTTGCCAGATGCCTACCCAGAGCAAAAGCGGTTGAAACCATTCCCACGCCGGTTATGATGAGTTCCAGGTCTTCAGTCTTAATTACTGAGTTCAGTTCTTCAACTTCAAACGGGGTAGCGGCGACAAACAGTACGCGCATAATGGCTTTATTTTGACAACGAAGATAAACAAAGCCCGGTTTTTTGTTTTGTATATTTGCCGCAATAATTAAAATGATGATCTATATAACACGGAAAGAACATTTTAACGCTGCGCACCGCATGTATCGTGAAGAGTGGAGCGCCGAAAAAAACGCCGAGGTGTTTGGCAAATGTGCAAACCCTAACTGGCACGGGCATAATTATGATCTGTTTGTAACGGTTAAAGGTGAGATCACGCATGCCACGGGATATTTAATGGATCTGAAGGACCTGAAGGTGATCATCAACGATTACGTGATCGAAGCGCTCGACCATAAAAACATTAACCTGGATGTACCCTTCATGAAAGGTAAAATGGCTTCGACCGAATTGCTCTGTATTGAAATATTCAAGCAGTTAAAAGGTCCGATAGAAGCGCAAGAAGGCGTTATTCTGCACTCTGTTAAACTTTACGAGACGGAGAACAATTACGCTGAATACTTTGGCAATTAATGTACGAACATGAATAAAGAAAACATGCTTCCGGACGATGATGAAGTTGAGGGATACCTCAAAATTGACCGTTATAATGATGTTCTGATCGAAAATCTAAAGACGCATTACAAAGGCGTACTGGAACAGTTGGGTGAAGATCCGAACAGAGAGGGATTGGAAAAAACACCGGAGCGTGTTGCCAAAGCAATGCTTTTCCTGACACAGGGATATGATCTGAATGCAGATGCAATCCTCCGGTCGGCGATGTTTAAAGAAGAATACAGCCAGATGGTGGTGGTAAAGGACATTGAAGTATATTCGATGTGCGAACACCATATGTTACCTTTCTTTGGTAAGGCACATGTTGCTTATATACCCAATGGGCATATAGTTGGCCTGAGTAAAATACCGCGCATAGTAGATATATTTGCGCGCCGCTTACAGGTGCAGGAACGTCTGACGAACGAGATAAGGGATTGTATACAGGACACGTTAAATCCACTGGGTGTAGGCATCGTAATTGAATGCCGCCATTTGTGCATGAGTATGCGGGGAGTACAAAAGCAAAACTCGGTCACCACAACATCGGCTTTTACCGGTGAATTTTTAAAGGAAAAAACCCGTACAGAGTTTTTAAATTTGATAGCGGCGAAGTTGGGGTAGGAGGTAGCAGGTATTGGGTATCGGTGAACGGGTATCTGTTAACAGATATTTTTGAGCTGGATATTTTATTAAATCTAATATTAAGAAGACACCTACAATCCAATACCCAATAACTAATACCCGATACCCGATACCAGATAACCAATAACAAATAACCAATCACTAAATTGAAAGCATACATTTTTCCAGGGCAGGGCGCCCAGTTTCCTGGTATGGGCCGGGATCTTTATGAAAAGTCGGAACAAGCCCGTCAATTATTTGAACAGGCTAATGAAATTTTAGGTTTCCGCATTACCGATATCATGTTTGAGGGTACCGACGAGGATCTCAAACAAACCAAAGTGACACAGCCAGCTATTTTCTTGCATTCGGTAATCCTTGCCAAAGTTTTGGGTAGTGATTTTCAACCCGATATGGTTGCCGGTCATTCATTAGGTGAGTTTTCGGCTTTGGTATCTGCCGGGGCACTCTCTTTTGAAGATGGCTTGAAGCTGGTAGCTTCCCGTGCCAACGCGATGCAAAAGGCATGTGAGATACAGCCATCCACCATGGCTGCAATACTGGGGCTGGATGATTATACCGTAGAAAATATTTGCCTTGAGGCGACCGATGTGGTGGTTCCGGCTAACTATAACTGTCCGGGGCAACTGGTTATTTCAGGCACTATTGCAGGTATTGATTATGCCTGCGAAAAGTTGCTGGCGGCAGGTGCAAAACGCGCGCTGAAGTTGAATGTGGGTGGCGCTTTCCATTCGCCTTTGATGAATGCTGCTAAGATGGAGCTTGAACATGCGATCGCTCATACCGAGATCAAGGCTCCCGTTTGCCCGGTTTATCAGAATATTGATGCCAAACCCCATACTGATCCCGAAGAGATCAAACATAACCTGATCGAACAACTGACCGGGCCTGTGCGATGGACCCAGATCGTTTCGCATATGTTAGAGGATGGTGCAAGCTCCTTTACCGAGGTAGGACCCGGGAATGTGCTGCAGGGCCTGGTTAAAAAAGTCGACCGCGCGGTACCCACCAGTAGTGCTGCTTTGCAATAAAAAACAAAAGCCATCTCAACAATACGCAGATGGCTTTGTTATTTTATCGTATTTTTATGGCTACCTTCTGAAAAATTGACAAGCTCCGCAAAAATAAGGCTGATGCTGGCATTGTTATTTGCCAGCTTTTTATTGACAGCTATTGTTGTCAGGAAAACCTATACACCCAAGAACGTACTGCTTCAGGCAGCACAAACGCTCGAGAGCAACCTGCATAAAAAGGAATCGCTTGTTAAAAATGTGCTCGAAGACAGCGTTTCTTTCGCAAATCTAAAATTACTCGACAATAATGACCATGCGGCCATCGGACTCATCAACGACTTTACAGCGCAACAGAATATTTGGCTCATTACCGTCAAAAAGGGGCGGCTTGTGTTTTGGAGTGGTATTAAAGTGGTGCCGGATAACCCGGACAGAATAAAAAAGGGTTACTCGATCCTTGAAACGGCCAACGGATTTTACGAGACCATTAAGAAAGTACAGGGTGATTTTTATGCGGTGTTCTTCATACCCATCAAATCGGCCTATCCCTTCCAAAACCAATACCTCCATAATACCTTCGCCAAAAGCCTGCTGCAGGATAATATCATTGAAATAGCCGAATACAACGATAAGAACATTTATGAAATAAATAGTATCAGTAATCAATACCTGTTTTCAGTAAAATTGGCACCGGCGCAGGTGAGTCAAAGGTTTTTTTATGAGGAAGCCATTGCCTGGAGCTTATGTGTGATCGTTTTATGCTTCTTTATTCAAAACTGTTGTAATTATCTTGTAAAGAAAAAACATCCCTACCTGGCTGTTCTTTGCCTGGGCCTATTTATACTATTGTTCAGACTGCTGAATCTTTTTGGAGACTTCCCTGATCTGCTGTACAAACCACCGTTATTTACCGGTCAGCTATATCACTACGGCCTGTTTTTTCCATCTCTGGGCGATTTTTGCCTCAATCTTTTGGCCTTCAGCTGGTTTTGCGGATTTGTGTACAGACATCGCGAAAAATTAGTCGATGTACAGATTGGTAAAAAATTGGGGTACCTGGTGGTTGGCTTTTCCCTGCTTATTTTGATGTTTGTTGCACTTTCGCTACTGCATTTATTTTATACCCTGGTAGTGTTATCGACCATCGATTTTGATGTCAACAATGTACTTAACCTGTCGGTATACAGTTTGCTAGGCATTTTAATGCTTTGTTTTGCCTTCCTTAGTTTTTACATATTGGTTGAACTAAGCCTGGCCTTTGCCGTCAGATCAAATGTGCAACGTTTGCATCAGCTGGCACTATTGATATCGGGAGTTGTTATAGCTTCTGTTTTAGCCACATTACGAACTGGTGAATTCAGTTTGTTTTTTGTTCTGTTTGCGGCCTGGGTTTTGATCAGGGCCTATGCATTTTATTACAAAGACAGCCAGCTTAGTGCTACGGCGCTTGTAGGCATCATATTTGTTTGTTCGGCAATTTCGGCCAGTAAGCTTAATCATTTTGAATCTATCAGAGAAAATGTATTAAGGAAGGACTACCTGCGGCAGTTGGAAACTTCTGATGACCCTCGCGCGGATGACATTTTCAAGCTTGCCGAGGAGCATATTGAAAAAGATAAGTACATTAAAAGATCCCTGGCCGATACTTCTCAAAACACTTCAAACCTCGAGAATTATTTTCAGAAAACGTATTTCCCCTATTTGACAAGATATGCCATCGGTGTTTATTTATTTAATGACCGCGATCAACAGTTACGGGGAGAAAAGAAAGTTGATTTGCACGACTTTAAAGATATAGTTGTACTTAGGGCAAATAAGGTCTCCGATTATTTTTACCGGGTAAATAGCTCTTTCGGGTTTAGTAATTACTTTGCCTTGATACCCCTGAGCAAGAGCGATAAAAAACTGGGCACTTTGGTCATTCAACTCAGTTCACGTACCAGCCAAACCGAAAATGCCTATCCCGAATTATTGGTTGAAGATATTGGCGGCGGCACATCCGAACAATTTAGCGATTACTCCTATGCTTTTTACAGTGATAACAGGTTGAAGCGGCAGCATGGAAAGTATGATTACAGCCTTTTAAATACCGAGTTTAAGGGCGAACTAAAACAATTTACCTATACCAATACCCTTGCACCTTCTAATGCGGGTATCGATATATGGTCGAGTTATAACCACATGGTTTACCAACCGGGTAAGCATGAGTTACTGGTTGTAAGTAAAAGGAAAAATTTGGTATTTGATATCATTACCTCAACTACTTTCTTCTTCATTATCTTCCTGGTGTTTTGTATGCTGGTGTTGTTGATCAAGTGGCTGTGGGCGAGAATACGTATCTTATACATCGACAATGATTTTTTCCATTGGCGACTGAAGTTTAACCTGGATCATATTCTTTACAAAACCAGGATCCAATTCTCGATTGTGTTTGCGGTGGTGATCACACTGGTAATGGTGGGTATGATCACCTACTTTTCGATCGTACAGCAATATGGCGAGCAGCAGGATAATTCGATCAGCGACCGGGTAACGCGCATCGGGGATGCCTTCAGTAAAGGTGGATTGGGTGATGAAATGGAAAATGATGGTGCCGAATTCAAGACCCGGTTTATCAACTTTGCAAGCGTTTACGCTGCTGATCTGACACTTTTTAATATCGATGGTGAAGAGCTAATAACAACCCAGCCCAAGATATATGATGCAGGGTTGATCGCTCCGCGTATCAACGGGCGGGCTTATATTAGTTTAAACAAATTGCATAAGTCGGTTTTTGTAAATAACGAGATCATTGGCGACCTCAATTATAAGGCAGGTTACGTACCGGTCACCGATTCAAAAGGTAAGGAAGTGGGTTACCTTGAATTACCTTATTTTTCGAATGATGCCGACTATCGCTCGCGCGTAGGTTCGTTGCTCAATGCCATGATCAACGTTTACGCATTGATATTTATAGCAATTGGGTTGCTGGCGATCATCATCGCGCGGCAGATCACCTGGCCGCTCAGCGTGATACAATCGATATTAAGCAAAACCAAATACGGTCAAAATAACGAACCTATAAAATGGAAACGGAAAGACGAGATAGGTACATTGATCAATGAATATAACAATATGATCGCCGCCCTCGATCAGGGGGCCCAAAAGCTGGCCCAGTCGGAGCGCGAAAGTGCCTGGCGGGAAATGGCCAAACAGGTAGCCCATGAAATTAAGAACCCATTAACCCCTTTAAAACTGGGCTTGCAGCTCCTGGAAAAATCATGGCGGGATAAGGATCCGAAATTCGACGAAAAATTTGAGCGTTTCAGCAAATCTTTTGTCGAACAGATCGAAAGCCTTTCTTCTATCGCCTCCGAGTTCTCGGCTTTTGCAAAAATGCCTGAAACAAAGCTTGAACCCATCAATGTGTTCGAGGTGCTTAACCAGGCAGTGGTGGTTTTTAAGCAGATGGACGATATTGCCATTTATTACCAGGTACCAGCAAAACCCTTCATCATTAGCGCCGACCGCGACCAGCTGCTGCGGTGCTTCAATAACCTGCTGAAGAATGCGATCGAAGCATTGCCATATGGTAGAACCGGCGTTATCAATATCAATAACCTGGTTACCGAAAAAAATATCCTGCTAAGCATCATGGATAATGGCAAAGGGATACCTGAGAATCTGCGCGAAAAAATATTTGAGCCCAATTTTACAACGAAAAGTTCGGGTACAGGTTTGGGCCTGGCATTTGTAAAGAATTCGATTGAAAATGCGGGAGGCAAGATTTGGTTTGAAACCGCCCTTGACGAGGGAACTACCTTTTACATCAGTCTTCCATCGGCGATTCAATAAGGCATAAAAAATCCCGCCTGCTAAAAACAAGCGGGATGTATTGCAAATGCGGGTGTTTTTTATTTAAGTGAAAATGTACCCTGACCCATTGTTGAATTATCCGAATATAAATAAACGGTATAAGTACCTTTCTGGAATGCAGGATTACTCTGGCTTACCCAATCAATGGTGAATGTGCTGCCATCATCCTTAAAATCGATAGAGGTTTTATAAGTATACTGAAGGCTTTGGCCATCGGCAGTAAAATTTCCAGCATCGCCGGTAATTACCAGGTTGCCGGTTGGATCAATGATGCGTACATATACATCATGCAATGCTTTATCGGCAAGTGTATTACTTGCTACCGTAAAGTTGATCTTTATCTTTTTAGCCGGGCTCGCGCGGGTCACTTCAACTTCTTTACCGCTGCCCTTAACTTTGTAAGCGACAATATCGATCTTGCCGGCTTTCAAAGCTTTGGCAATTTGAACTTTACTGTCAAGGTCTTTGTTCTGGGCCTCAAGGTTACTTGCTTTTTGGGAAGTTGTAGCCAGATTGCTTTTCAGCGTATCCCTTTCAATTACCAGGTTGGTATTTTGTTTTTTCAGTTCTTCGATCTGAGCAGTATAGTTGGCAACAAAATAGCGAAGCTGTTTTACATCTTCCTGCGCTTTAGCAAGTTCGGCTTTGGTTAGTTTACCTTTGTCGAGCTGAACACGCAGCACTTTAATTCTGGTTTCGAGCGAGTCGTTTTTGGCGCGCAATTCGGCGGTGATCTTTGCTTTGCCGGTACTTACCTGTTCGATTTGGGCCTCCAGACTGTCGAGCTCAACTTTAAGCCTGTTTTTTTCATCTTCCTGGTAAACGATCCTGGTGTCCGATTTGTTCTTTTGCAAAAACAGGTAAACATCGGTAGCCAGCAATGCTAGGACCACAACGATCAGAAAATAAATAACATTTGAATTTTTTTTAGATTGTCCGGATTGATTTTCCATGGCTGTTTTCTAGTTTAAATTTAGGATGGGTGCAAGCAATAATTAGGATATTACTTGTTGCTTTTCAATAGTAACTTTAACGGTTTACAACAACAACTTTATCAAATTGTTTTAACCAGCTGTTAAATATTCGTAAAGTTGGCAGCATCGCTTAGCTTTTGAATGGTAGCCTTGCTTTTAATGCCTTATGCGATAAAAATAGCTACATTTAATTAAAACACAAAGCCCTGCATTATTTGCTCGTTATAATAAAATTATAAACCCTCAGTTTATATCTTTGTAAATTAATACTACAGCCCGGAATGTGTGTATACCGCTATTTATTGACTTTCTTTTTTGTTTCAATTTTCTGTCTTCATACTTATGCTGCGGGGGATAGTACAAAAACAACTACCCGGAAAGACACAGCGAAAAGCCGCACAATTGTAACTGTTCCCAATAAACCTGCAACTCTTGCTAATATTGCACCGAAACGTGAGTTCCGGGGGCAATGGATCGCTACTGTCGTAAATATTGACTGGCCGAGTGACGTACATTTATCAGTAGTCAGGCAACAACAGGAATTGATCAGCCTGTTAGATGCTGATCAGCGTGCAGGTATCAACGCGGTGATGTTACAGGTACGACCAGCGGCGGACGCTTTTTACGCAAAAAGCGGCGAGCCCTGGTCAAGGTGGCTAACTGGCAAACAGGGGATGGCGCCAAGCCCGGCCTATGATCCGCTTGAATTTGCGATCACCGAAGCGCATAAACGTGGCATGGAGCTGCATGCCTGGTTTAACCCTTACCGCGCCACCTTCGATGGTAATTTTAAAAGTCTATGCACCTGCCATATTACCAACCAATCGCCGTCATGGTTTTTCACCTATGGAGGTATCAAGCTATTTAATCCGGGTATACCCGAAGTGCGCGACTACATCATCAAAGTAATATTGAACGTTGTCGATAATTATGATATCGATGGCGTTCATATGGATGATTATTTCTATCCCTATAAAATTGAGGGTCAAAAAATAAACGATGAACAAACATTCAGAACTTACGGCGGCGAGTTTACTGATATCAAAGACTGGCGCCGCAATAACGTTGATCTTTTGATCGGGGCTTTAAGTGATAGTATACATGCGCACAAACCCTTCCTGAAGTTTGGTATCAGTCCCTTTGGCATTTGGAAAAACGCCAGCCAGGACCCCGAGGGCTCAGATACCCATGGTGGTAACTCCTATTACGAATTGTATGCTGATACCCGCAAATGGTTACAGCAGGGCTGGATCGACTACGTGATGCCACAGCTCTATTGGAACATTGGCTACCATCTGGCTCCTTTCGAGAATCTGGTTGATTGGTGGAGTGATAATACTTACGGTCGGCATTTATATATCGGGCAGGCGCCCTACAGGGCATTTGAACCGAAATCGAGGCCATTCCATAACCCATCAGAGATACCCAACCAGATCAGGTACCTGAGAAGCAATCCGAATGTCCAGGGTAGCTCGTTTTTCAGCGCAAATACCTTGTTGAAAAACCCGCTTGGCTTTGCCGACTCCTTGCATTTTAATTTTTATAAATATCCGGCTTTGCCGCCCCCTATGCCCTGGTTGGATTCGATAGCGCCTAATCAGCCCCGAAACGTAGTAGCAAAAGTTGGCCAGAAAATGGTGAGCCTTAAATGGGATACACCAGTAATGGCGGCTGATAGCGAGGATGTTTATGGTTATGTGATCTACCGTTTTGCAGCGGCCGATTCAATTGATCTGGATAATCCCAAATTTATCCTGCATATACAATACAACGATCAAACAGCCTATATGGACGATACTGCCGAAAGCAACAAAACCTATATTTACGTGGTAACTGCAATAGACAGGCTAAAGAATGAAAGCGATCCTTCGGCTAAAGTTACAGTAACTACCAACCAATAGCTTTGCATTAAAGCCTGATCAGGCCCAGTGCTTGCAAACGCTTTAGGTAGAGGTCGATCTCCAGGTCGCCCATCCCGTAGATTTGCTGGGTATCCCAAAATCTCTGGTACAGTTCCTGCTTCGTTTCAGCACCCGATTGGTACGATGACAGGAGGTACTGCTCGATATAATTCAGGCCTTGTGCATTGGTGCGCAGGCGCCTGATATGTGCTTCCAATGCTGGTTTCAGTGGTGTAAGTGCTCCCCAGAATTTTGTGTCAGCGATCCATTTTTCCAGTGCGTCCGCATTGCTTTCCACGTATAGTGCCCAAGCCTGGGCAGCAATAAAAAAATCGGGTTCCCCAAGCTCTACCCTAATGGTGTCGAAAAGGTATTGTAACTCTTTACCATTAAGTTCGCCCATCCCCCTAAAATTGCTTTTGCCGGGAAAATCTCCCGGGCAGATCAGGTAAACCGCAGGCGGCGATAAATTGGTCTTGCCCGAAAGCAAAGCCAGCACACCCAGCAGGTTGGCCTGGCAATGCAGGTCAAATTCGAACCAGAGGTTGATCTCGTCATAAGGTGCGTTGAGCTTTTCGACCGGACCAAGTACTTTTATTTCGTAATCGGACGCCGGTTCATTAAAAGTTTGGCTGATCCATTCTAAACGTGCTTTCCAAAAATTTCCCGAAGTAATATCTGCAGTTACCGGCCCTTGTGAGAGTATCTCGCGCCAAACCAGCATGTCTCCCTCCAGGCCTGTATCCGGAAAGCTAAAGGCAGTGGCATCGCCGTTCAGCACGTGAAGGATGTTGCTCATGGTTTTACTGATGTTTATATTGCCAAATTACGAAAATATATGCCCTGCTGTGTCGATAAAAGAAGGATGTAAAAACGCCTCTTCCGAAATTCTTCCTACTTTTGCAACCAAATGCCAACCCGAAACAAACTTTACTTCGCTTCCGACTTCCACCTTGGTACACCCAGTTATGCTGCCAGTCGCGAACGGGAATCACTCATTGTCAATTGGCTCGACGAGATCAAAACTGATGCTGCCGAAGTATTTCTGATGGGTGATGTATTTGATTTTTGGTTCGAATACAAATATGTCGTCCCAAAAGGATACCTGCGTTTTTTCGGTAAACTGGCAGAAATGGCTGATTCGGGCATCAAGATATATTTTTTTAAAGGCAACCACGATATGTGGATGTTTGACTATTTCGAGAAAGAACTTAGCGCAACAATCATTACCAACGAACTGATCATTGAACGAAATGGTAAGAAATTCTTTCTGCACCATGGTGATGGGCTTGGTTCCGGCGATCATTTCTATAAATTCCTTAAGAAATTTTTCCGGAGCGGGCTTTGCCAGTGGCTATTTGCACGGATACACCCTAATTTCGGTGTTGGGATCGCCAATGGCTGGTCTGTTAAAAGCAGGCATGTAAATATAAAAAAAGAAGCCAAACAGCCGAACCTCGAGCGCTTTGAGATTTTACCTGCCTTTTGTAATGATCTTTTAGAGCGCGAATATTTCGATTACCTTTTATTCGGACACCGGCACCGCGCGGCTGATATCCTGCTTAACAATGGCGTAAGTCGCTATATTAATCTTGGCGAATGGATTTTTAAGCCCTCATACGCTGTTTTCGATGGCGAAAACCTTGAGCTAAAGTACTTTGCTCAACCGAATGTGGGTTGATTGTCATATTCAGGCCCCGACGTTTAAGCTTAAAAATATGACCGAATTTTCGTATTTTTGTGCGCTTTTTAGCAAGGTTACAATGTCTCCGCTAAACCCGGAGAAAAGGGCAGGCTATTATGTTAGAGAAATTAGAAGCGATAAACCAACGTTGGAAAGACGTTGAAACCGAGTTGACCAATCCGGATGTAATGTCTGATATGAAGCGGTATGCTCAGTTAAATAAAGAATATAAAGATCTGGCTAAGGTTGTAGATGAATACAATATCTATCGCAACATCCTTAGCAATATAGATGCCAACAAAGATATTCTGGCTACAGAAAAGGACGAAGAGTTTCGTGAAATGGCAAAAATGGAACTGGATGAATTGTTGGTTCAGCGCGATGAAAAGGAAGAAGAAATTCGCCTGATGCTGATCCCCAAAGATCCGGAAGATACCAAACATGCAATCGTCGAAATTCGCGGTGGTACCGGTGGCGATGAAGCCGCCTTATTTGCCGGTGACCTTTACCGGATGTACATGCGCTATTGCGAAAAGAAAGGTTGGAAAACTGAACTGGTCGACTTTACTGAAGGAACTGCCGGCGGCTACAAGGAAATCGTATTTAACGTTTTAGCTGATGATGCCTATGGTACGCTAAAATATGAATCGGGTGTTCATCGTGTACAGCGTGTGCCTGATACCGAAACTCAGGGTAGGGTACATACTTCGGCCGCCAGTGTGGTAGTATTGCCCGAAGCGGATGAATTTGACATCGATTTGAATCCTTCCGATATCCGCAAAGACCTTTTTTGCGCTTCCGGACCTGGCGGGCAATCGGTAAATACAACCTACTCGGCGGTTCGTTTAACACATATACCGACCGGTATAATTGCGCAGTGTCAGGACCAAAAATCGCAATTGAAAAATTTTGATAAAGCTTTACAGGTGCTTCGTTCCAGAATATTTGAAATGGAACTGCAAAAGCACCTCGAGGAAATATCAAAAAAGCGTAAAACCATGGTTTCTACAGGCGATCGTTCGGCAAAGGTGCGTACCTACAATTATCCGCAGGGCCGCGTGACTGAACATCGTATCGGGTTAACTATTTATAACCTGCCAGAGGTTATGAATGGGGGCATCCAGGAAATATTGGAATCTTTACAATTTGCTGAGAATGCCGAAAAATTGAAAGAAGGAACGATTGCATGATCGTATCTTCAGGCGCAATTTAACTTACACGATCAATAAAAATACCGCTCCCGGTTATTTTCATGTTAATTTCATAAAAGGCAACTATTTTCGTCTCAATGTTGCTTTCTAGCTCCCCTGTTGATGGCCCATAAATGAAATTTAAACCATTTAGGTTTGAATTTATCTGATGATTTATAATTGGTTCTTATATGTTAGCAGTAAAGACATTCAGCAGTGACTTTCAAATTTTCAGGCGCGAAGCGCGATTGATGGGCAATAGGTTCGAGATCAGCGTAGTAGGTAAAGATGCCCTATGGGCCGAGGGCTGCTTTGATAGTGCTGTTGCTGAAATAAACCGCGTTGAAAAAATGCTTAGCGCATTTAACGATGATGGACAGATAACTGAGATCAATCGTCAGGCAGGGCTTGTTCCGATAAAAGTTAATGCTGAAATATTCAGATTAATAGAAAGAGCTCTGAGCATTTCAGAACTTACCCAGGGTGCTTTTGATATCACTTTTACTGCTGTTGAAAAAGTTGCGGGCAGAAGATCGACAAGTAAAAAAGCCAGCAATATTCCTTTTTACAAAAAAGTGAAATTAGATGCCGAAAAGTCGACCGTTTTCCTGGAGAACAAAAAAATGCGGATCGGTTTTGGAAAAATAAGCAAAGGATATGCCGCCGATCGCGCTAAATATATTTTGCAAATGATGGGTGTGGCAAGTGGTGTTGTGAATGCAGGCGGCGATCTGCTTGCCTGGGGTTCGCAACCTGATAGCGAACCATGGACCATTGCGTCAGCGGATCCCAGCCAGGATAACCTTCCTTACTCAGAAATGCGTATCAGTAATATGGCCGTTGCATCATCCAATAATTTTGACGCAGCAATTCCGGTTTCCGATTCACTGAATAAGGTTTCACCAGGCACCGAACAGGTTTTTGAAGTTAGTGCACTCAAACGCGTTAGCGTAGTAAGCCCAACAGCTGAGCTTTCGGATGCCATGGCAACTCCGATAATGAAGATGGGGGTAAATGCAGGTCTTTATCTGATCAACAAATTACAGCAATTGGCATGCGTGATCGTTGATGATAGCGACCGGGTTTATACTTCTAAAGAAATTAGCTTTTTGACGTAGCCCCTTAAGGCTATTCAATATAATACCCCTAAATACCACCGGGTCGGCCACCCGTAAAAAAGGCTTTTTACATCTCTCCTAATGTTAGCAAATTTTATTTGTTCCGCCGCAAGGGAAAACGGAACGAATAAATTTGCCATTTTTGTACACTGGAGTTATGGTTGTTTTACCGGTGTTAGGGTTTAACAGTTTACAATTGATGCTCGTACAAAGTCTTTTTCCTTCAAATGAATAGATGGTTTGCGTATATCGTATTTTTGCTGATATCGCTGCCTTTTTTGTTAGCCGCCAGATCAGATGATGGCGGAGTGCATATTTCTGCCAGGTCAGGGAATGTGATTGATTCTTTATATATCGGTGTTGCTGATACGACCAATAAAGCAAAGCCCCCTCCCGATGATAAGAAAAATAAAATAAAAGAAATTTCTAAAGCTAAACAAGTGCCAAAACCCGAGAAGGTTGATGACGCAAATAACGCTCAAAAAGCTAAAAAGCGGCAACACCGACCTCCCGGTATGGAACGACCGCCCGAAATTCCGCGGCATAATGGCAACTAACAATATGGTTTTAAATTATATTGCATGATATTGTAATGAAAAAAATTGGTGTACTCTTTTTCCCTGTAATGCTCCTGGCCCTGAGTGTATATGCTCGTGGGAACCGGTTTTTGATCGATACTGTTCAAAAGAATATTAAGGCGGATACAGATACGGTACAACGAAAACAATCGTTATCGGTTGGTGTTAGCTTTGGAAGTGATGCCCAGTTTTTTGGAAGGACCGGACCGCAAAAATACCCGTTCATGAATACCGACGTTATCTATAATGCTAAATCGGGCTTTTTTGTTTACGGCTCATTATACAAGGTATTTACTTCCACCCCCTTTATTGACGAGACCGATCTGGGTGCCGGTTATTTTTACAAATTTTCGCCTCAGTTTACCGGTAATGTAAGTTATACCCGTTTTATATTCAACCGCAATGCGCTGATCATTAAATCGGCCTCATCTAACGACATCAACTTTAACAACTCGTACGACTTTAAATTATTTAAAACAGGGGTTGTTCTGGATTACCTTTTTGGTGAATCGAGTGACTTTTTTGTAACGATAAATACGTCCAAATACATTGAAACCAGCTGGAGTGTTTTTTCGGATAATGATTACCTGTCGTTTAACCCCGGATTTCAATTTATTCTAGGAACGCAAAACTTTGTTCAGAAATATGCCATTAATCACCCGGGGAAATTTGATCATGATGGCTACAATCATGACCCGTATTTGCAACCGCCTGTTTACCCCCAATATGCAGGGTACAACAGCGAGTTCCAGTTTCTGAATTATAGCATTAAAATACCCATAGCTTATAATATGCCCCACTATACTTTTGAATTTGCCTACAAATATTCCATTCCTTTTAATGTAGAAGGCATATTAAAAAACCATCGGGAGTCGTTTTATAATCTGACATTTTATTATTTGTTTTATTAGCCTATGAATGTTTTGATCGTTGAAGATGAGCGGGCATTAACTACCGAGATGGAGTTGTTTCTTCAAAGCAACAACTACCTTTGCGAAACCTGTTATAACGGAGCAACTGCTTCTGAAAAGATAGCAACCAATTTATATGATTTCATCCTCATTGACCTTGGTCTTCCCGACTATGAGGGCCTTGATCTGTTAAAAGAAGCAAAGAAGCACAACCCCGAAGCAACCTGTATCATTTTAACTGCCCGGGCCGCAGTTGATGATAGAATAAAAGGGCTTGACCTGGGTGCGGATGATTATCTTTCGAAACCATTTTCGCTGCTTGAATTGCAAAGCCGCATGCAGGCAATAACAAGACGTAAATTCGGACTAAAAAATGCAATTGTTGCCCTGGGTAATTTCAATATCGATCTGACCAATCGTTCTATTTCTTTTAAGGATATTCCGATCAATGGCATTACTAAAAAAGAATTCGACCTTGTAGCTTATATGCTTTTGCATAAAAACCGCACTCTTACCCGTTCGCAGTTGAGCGAACACATATGGGGGAGTTTGGTCAATGACGACTATGATTCTAATTATATTGATGCTCATATCAAAAACATACGGAAAAAGCTCAACGTCTTCGATACGCCCGATTGGCTCGAGACGGTGCGGGGTTTGGGTTACAGGATAAATATTAACAGTTAAATACTTGAAACTCGGCACCAAACTGACACTCTTTAATACCATCTCGAAGATGGTTATAGTAGTTCTGTTTGTTTTATTGCTGCCTGTTTTAATTCGTGACATCAACCGTAAGTACACGGATAACTGGCTTCATCGCCAAAAAGATAAGGTACTTCAAACAGTTCGCTCCCAGGGTATCGAAAAATACATACAAAATGGCGAAGGTTTCGGTAGCTATAATGCCTTGTTAAAAGAGGAATATGTTAGTATGGACGTCGACTCGGTTGACCGGAGTTTGGATACGATTGTAAACGAACGCCGGCTTGTTGAAGGAGATACCATTCAATACCGCATTCTTAGTCACAATTTCAGGATCGGGAAAAAAAATTACCTGCTTGAGATCGGAAAGAGTATAGATACGATCAACGAGACAACAGCCCCACTTCAAAATATTGCCTTCGAGATACTGCTCGGTATGGTTTTGCTGACCATATTGGCCGATCAGTTTTACTCGACTTACGTGTTGCGGCCTTTGGGTCGAATCATACGTACCAAACTGATAGGGCAGAAATTCCCCTCGCGTACACCCTACCGTAAAGTGGTTACTTCAACCACAGATTTCGCCTATCTCGATATCAGCATCTATAAAATGATGCAGACGATAGAGAATACTTTTCAGAAAGAACGCGAATTTATTTCAAACGCATCTCATGAACTGATGACACCGATATCGATCATGCAATCGAAGATCGAGAATATGTTTGGCAGAGAAGATATCAACGATGAAGTTAAAGAACGCTTGCTTGAATTTCAGCGAATTTTAAACCGGCTAAAAAGTATCACCAAGACCTTACTGCTGATCTCTCAAATAGAGAATGAACAGTTTTTGAAAGAAGATCATGTACAGGTAGGGGATCTGCTACAGGAAGTTTATGATGAAATTTCGATCCGTTTGCAGGAGAAGAACATTAATTGCGAGATTAATGTGCCTGCTGATTGGGAATTGGAGCAGGTAAATAAATTCCTGCTGTTTAACCTGGTATTTAACCTGGTAAATAATGCCATAAAGTATAACAAAGAAAACGGCAGTATTTGGATAGTTGGCGCAAAGGTGGATAAACATTATATCCTCTCTATTACCGATACCGGTATAGGTATCGATGCCGAGCAGTTACCACATATTTTTAACCGGTTCAAGAAGTTCAGTAAATCATTGCAGCAGGATAGTTTTGGGCTGGGCTTACCGATCGTCAGATCCATTGCCGATTTTCATCGTATCCAGATCGAGGTAGAATCGGAAGCCGGTTTGGGCAGTACTTTCCGCTTGATCTTCCCGGATGAAGCATTAAAAAAAGAAAAATAAAAATATTTTTATAAAAAACTACAAAACCTATAGGAGATATAGATATAATCAATATATTTGTACCATACAATTCGCCGTTAGGGGCTACGATGGTTCGACGCCATGTTTTGTATCCTTTCTCTTCTCATAATTTAGGTTTTATAATTGGTTATAAGAGCTCCTGCCCATCAGGAGCTCTTCTTTTTTTATGCCCCAAAGGGATGTATAATGGTTGAAATGAAAATGTCGGGATGCCTTATGATTTGCATTCCCGAGCGCAAGACAAAAAAGCGACCCGTTTTTAGGGCCGCTTTAAGATTTAGGTTTAGAAATAATTTGAGGATAAGGTTCAGATCTTAATAATTTGCAGTTACATAGTTGTTATAGGCGAGCGATCGGGCTATTTCAGCAATACGGACGAATTCTGCACGGTACCCATCCTCATCGCGTCCACGGGCATTGCCGGCTATCGCGATCACCTGGTCATAATTTGAACGTTGTTTAAATTGAGAATTGCGAAGCAGCATCCCGAATTCAGCAACTGCAGAAGCAAATCTGAAATCGCTGGAACTGCTGTTAAATGAAGCCGGCTGATCTTTAACTACCGCAACAGACATTTTGCTATAATCAGATTCGGGTTGTTTGTACCTGAATTTAACCGTCATCAATTCGTTGGCATAGGGCGAAGCAGGGGTGTTTTTAGGTTGTTGGTATTTCAATGGGTCGCCGCTATTGCTGTAATCATCCGCATAACCCTGTGGCACGATCTCGTACAAGGCAGTAACGGTATGCCCCGAGCCCATATCACCAGCATCTTTCAAATCGTCGTTAAAATCTTCTTTATTCAAAAGGCGATCCTCATAGCCAACAAGGCGATAGGCTTGCACTTTGGCCGGGTTAAATTCAACCTGCAGTTTTACGTCTTTGGCAACCATAAAAAGGGTTGCAGCATAGTCGTCGACAAGGGCCTTGGTGGCTTCACTTAAATTGTCGATGTATGCGTAGTTTCCGTTGCCCCTGTCGGCCAGAATTTCCATTTTGCTATCCTTCAGATTACCCATACCCATACCCAGGATGGTGATCGGCACGTTACTGTACCGTTCGCGGGTAATGAGGCTTTCCATATCGGCATCACTCGATTCCCCAACATTAAAATCGCCATCTGTTGCCATAATAATGCGGTTATTACCACCGTTGACATAGTTTTCCCTCGCGATGGCATAGGCAGTTCTGATCCCTTCTGCACCTGCTGTTGAACCGCCGGCACGCAGACGATCGATAACGCCATTGATCATATCCCGTTCGCTGCAGGGTGTCGATTCTAATTGCACACCTACGTGGCCGGCATAGGTAACAATTGCTACCCTGTCAAAAGGGCGAAGCCGGCCGATCAGCATTTTCATAGCAGCTTTTACGAGGGGTAATTTATTGGCGCTGGCCATTGAACCGGAAATATCCAGCAGGAATACCAGGTTTGAAGGTGGCAATTGGCTGATTGCAGCTTCACGCGCTTTTAGTCCGATCCGTACCAGCCGGTGATTAGGGTTCCATGGTGCTGAAGATACTTCAGTAGTAATAGCTACAGGTTCGTTGTTGACTGGTGCTGCCAGCTTGTATTTGAAATAATTGATCATTTCTTCGACACGAACGGCATTGGGTGGGGGCAATTTTCCGCTATTGATAAAGCGGCGAACATTGCTGTAGGAGGCAGGGTCAACATCGACCCCGAAAGTGGAGAGCGGTACATCTTTTGGATTGCTGAAGCCATTTTCATAGATCGGCTGGTAACTTTCGTTTGAACTTCCGCCAGCTGGGCGATAAGGGTGGGGTAAATGCGGTCCTCTTCTAACCAGATAATGATTGCCGTTGTTGTATATCTCGGGCAGACTGTTGGGACGGTACGAGTTAATGGCGGGTGCGTTGTATCCGGCACTTTGTTTTGCTTGCCCGTTTTGTGTTTTTTGGCTGCTATTGACAGTTGGTGCAAGGTCCATCAGTTGGTTTCGGCTACCGGTGTCGTTGCTTTGGTCATTTTCGGCGTATTTCCGCTTTTCAGGTTGATATTGACTGGTGTTGTCAGAGGTATTAGTGCTTGCTGACGGATCAAGGTATACATCGAGCGTATCGGTTTTGGTAATGCTTATTGTCTTGCTTTTAAAACCTTTATAGCTGAATACAAGCCTGCTATTGTTGTCGGGCACATCAATGGTATAAACTCCAAAGGTGTTGGTTAATGTTCCGGGGGCTGTACTTCCGTCTATCTTTACGACCGCACCCGGAATAGGTAATTTATCATCGCTTCCGTATACCGCGCCAGTGATATGACGGATATTGTTGCACTTGAATGCGGCGAATGCGGCGACTACTAAAGTGATCAATATTAACTTTTTCATTTTATTGGTTTTTGTATCAGGATGCAGCTACATACAGATTTCCATAAACCGATGAAAAATTTTATTTTGTTGCCCTCAATGAAGTTTTTCAAAAGGAAGGGTAAGCCTGAGAGCAGTAGTGACGAGGAGCTTTTGGCACGTTACCAAAGTAGCGGTGACCTGGCCCTGCTTGGAACTCTTTTTGAAAGATATATGCCACTTTTATACGGTGTTTGCCTAAAATACCTAAAAGACGAAGAAAGCGCGAAAGATGCCGTAATGGGTATATTTGAAGAACTGATCGTTAAAGCAAAAAAGCACGAAGTAAAGCAATTCAGAAGTTGGGTGTATGTTTTGGGCAGAAATTATTGCCTGATGCAGTTGCGCGCCGGCAAAGGACACCAGGAACTTAGTTTGGATGAAGTTATGGAATCGGTCCCTTTTTTACATCCTGAAGAAAACAACAATAAAGAAGAAGTTTTAAGTGCTTTGGAACGATGTATGCAAAAATTAAACGATGGACAGCGACAAAGCGTTCAATTGTTTTATCTGGAGGAAAAATGTTATAAAGAGGTAGTGGAACTTACGGGTTATAGTATGAACGATGTAAAAAGTTATTTGCAAAACGGCAGACGTAACCTGAAAATTTGTTTGGAGAAAAATCGTGAGTAAGCAACGGGATCAAATAGGGCAGATAAAGAAATACACCAGCGGACAGCTGGATGCACGGGCTATGCACCAGCTGGAGCGCGAAGCACTCGACGATCCTTTCTTTTCGGATGCACTTGAAGGTTACCAGACCTCAGACGCTAAACAAGAGGCAAACCTTGCTGAATTGAATGATCGCCTGCAATTGAGAATCGAGACACCAGTTCGCCGCCTGATCCCCTGGAAACCTTTGGCAATTGCAGCTTCGATATTGATCGTGATCGGTATCGGGCTTTGGTTGATGATACCTGTGAATAAAGGAAAAAACCAGTTGGTGGCAGACAATGTAAGGCCTGCGGCGCATGACAAACAAAATATTGCCCCGGTACCTGCCAGTATACCCGGCACTATCGATTCAACAGATAAAAAACTGCGTAACACTAACGATGCCAGTCAGCAAGGCGTGCCGGCCTTGTCTGCGCCTATTGCCATTCAAAAGCAGACTTTAGCCAATAATCAAAATTCTTCACCGGCAGCTAATAAACCGCTGAAGAATGATACATCGCTTTATGCAACTACCGTGCTGGCAAAGCCAACAGACAAACAAGCACCACCAACCACGCTGAATGAAACTTCCATAGCTCAACAGGATGTAAGCTTGGTTAAGAAAGCCAGCCAGCCGCCAATTGCCCAGGCAGACAAATCAGCCAGGCAGCAAACCTTATTGCAAAGCAAGGTTGAAGGGCTAAATGTAAGCCCTGCAAACCGGACATTGACCGGCACCGTAACGGGCTTAAATGGTACACCATTAGCAGGGGCAGTCGTTAAAATGTCCGGGACTAATTTTGGGGCAGTAACAGACGAAAACGGCCGTTTTGTGATCCACGATGTGCCGGAAAAGAAGAACCTGACCATTGGCTATATTGGTTACAGTTCGGCTAATGTCAGAATTAATGGTGAGGATTCGGTAAATGTTAGTTTATCGCCAACGTCGCGTATGAATGCAGGCTCAAACACCGGATCAATGGACGCCCAAAGAGCAACTGACGCCCACCCCAGCCCAGGCTGGAAAGCTTTGCAAGCCTACCTGGCAAAAAATGCCACTTTGCCTGATGGGCAGATCGGGAAAGTTTA
Source organism: uncultured Mucilaginibacter sp. (assembly GCA_903863845.1). Taxonomy (GTDB): domain Bacteria; phylum Bacteroidota; class Bacteroidia; order Sphingobacteriales; family Sphingobacteriaceae; genus Mucilaginibacter. The sequence continues at coordinate 29,980 of CAIPDP010000066.1, forward strand.
TCTTTCCTTTTCGGTGGACGGCCAGGGCAATCTGAGCAATTTTAAGGTATTAAAAAGTTTAAGTGAAACAGCCGACCAAAAAGCGATCGATCTACTGGTTCATGGTCCGGGTTGGGTTGGCAATGCCGACGGTAAAGCGCATGAGGTTAAGTTGACGGTGGAGTTTAGGTAGGGGTGGAAGACATGCAATATTATCAATTAGCTAAATTATTGCTTTTAACTTTTTATAGGCCTTTAAATACTTGTTCAATCTTTTAAGATCTTTTCGGCGTACTTTATCCATCCTTGTTATTGTTAAATTATCTGCTAAATCATTCAATTTTACTCTGATTGCTAGCGGATTCTCAGCCACCCGATCGATGAATGCTTCATAGTCTTCGTCCTCGTTGATTTTGGTAACACATTTCAAAGCTTCTATAACTTCATTTGAAAAACCCTCCGCAAGCAATTGATCGAAAGGCCACTCTGTGTCTTCCACAACATCATGCAGTGCACCAACAATCTTTTCATCATTTGTTTTGCCGGCATTTATAACCCTTTTAATATGTTCGATATAAGGAACACCATATTTGTCTACTACTCCCTTATGAGCCTGAGTAGCGATATCAATTGCTTTTTTTAAGGTTGCCATAATTATTGTTTTAATGTCTTTTTGTTCCTTAATTTCAATAATATTTTAAAACTGCAGGCAAAGGGTCTTTTCAATCAACAATATGTCTCAATATTAATTGCCAGCGTTATCATCAAAGGCACGTTAAATATAAAGTACAGTATATCCTGGGTATTATATTTGCCTGAGCCAAATAAATATAAGATTATTAGAAATTAAGCCGCTGAAAAAAAGAGAAAACGTAATAAAGGTGGAATATCTTATTTGCGACCCTTTCACCACTCAATGTACCACCTTGTCCGCAAACGAAAATACCTTTTGCATCACCGGCGTTGGGCGGGCCCCTATGTTTTGCCTGATGTTCAATTCTTCCTCGGCAATTTTTACGAATAGCCCATCAATGGCTTTCTGGGTGGCATAATCGGATATATCCGGATTGAGGTGTTTTACGAAGGGTATTTTGTTGTATTCTTTGGCAGCATCGCCATAGTATTTGGTGGCGCCAACTTTGTTTAAACTGGCCTGAATTACAGGTTTAAATTGTGCGGCGAGTGCAGCAGATGTGTTTGTCCTGAAGTATTGGATAGCGGCGTCTTTTGGGCCCATTAAAATATTACTTACATCGGTTAGCGTCATTTTTTTGATGGCAGTCAGGAAAATTGGCTTGGCATCTTTAGCGGCATTTTCGGCTGCACGATTAAGCGAAAGAATAACGTTATCACAAAGGTTTCCGAGGCCAATTTCACGCAAAGCTTTTTCTGCGTCTTTGGCTTCCGGAGGAAATACGATCTTAACTTCTGCGTCTCCCATGAAACCATTGAGGGCCGAAAGTTTATCGGTGCTTTTTGAAGTGCCTTGTTCCAGAGCCTGTTTTAAGGCTGTGCCGATCTCAGGTATTGACGGACCATCCTGAATGGTGGCTGTTGGATTGATAATGTCAAAGCTTGAAAAAGTTAAGCTAATTGTCAACAAAAACAGTATTAAGTATACTTTCTTCATGGTTGCAAAATGGATGAAATGTGAGGGTTTATTTATCCTATCAATCGTAACAGGGCAAAAACACCTGCAGCTATCAACGCTGAAATAGGGATAGTTATTATCCATGCCCATATCAGGTTAACAGTGACACCCCAGCGCACAGCTGATAATCGTTTGGTGAGTCCTACGCCAATAATCGAACCGGTAATGGTATGCGTAGTAGAAACCGGGATGCCAAAATATTGCGTAAAAAACAAAGTGATTGCGCCGGCAGTTTCGGCACTCACACCTTCTAAAGGCGTGATCTTGGTGATCCGTGATCCCATGGTTTTTACAATTTTCCATCCACCCGAAAGAGTACCCAATGCTATCGCCGAATAACACGCCAATGGGATCCAATTAGGCATTGCAGCACCGGAGCCAATTACTTTGGCAGCAATGAGTGCTACATAGATGATACCCATTACCTTTTGCGCATCATTACCGCCATGCGCATAACTCAACGCAGCAGATGATAATAATTGCAAACGTTTAAACCATTTTTCGGCATTTGCCGGACGCGAGTTTTTACTGAGGTGCAATACAATAATGGTAACGATATAAGCGACTACCATACCCATCAATGGAGCGAGTACGATATAGGCGATGGTGGTTAATACCAATTTTAAATTTATGGCACTTATGCCATTGGCACCCATATACAAAGCATTGGTAATACCGGCACCGGCAAAACCACCGATGAGTGTGTGCGACGAACTGGAAGGAATACCAAACCACCAGGTAGTAAGATTCCAGGTGATAGCTGCTATTAAACCGGCAAGTAATACCTGCAGGGTTACAAAATGCTCGTTAACTATTTTAGATACTGTTTTAGCAACGTTATGTTCTTTAACAAAAAAGAATACAATGAAATTAAATGTGGCTGCCCATAAAACCGCCTGGAAAGGTGTTAGCACCTTAGTTGAAACAATGGTTGCTATTGAATTTGCCGCATCGTGGAAGCCATTGGTGTAATCAAACAATATAGCCAGGCCAATTACGAGTACGAGTGTGCTTGTTACCATGTAATCCGATCAGGCGTTTTTTACTAAAATTGATTCCATCACGTTTGCAGCATCCTCGCAACGGTCGGTAGCGGTTTCAAGGGCTGAATATATCTCTTTATATTTGATTAGCCGTATCGCGTCAGTTTCGTACAGGAAGAGGTCGGCTACGGCCCGGTCAAAAACAAAGTCGGCCTGGTTTTCTACGCTGTTGATACGAATGCAGGAATCGGCAATAGCGCGAACGTTTCGTATGTCTTTCAATTCCCTAACTGCTTTTTCAAGGTCGAGACTCGCCTGGTAGATCAGATCTGATAATTTACGGATATGTTCGTTCAGATCATCGATCCGGTAAAGCAGCATTCGGTTGGCTGCGCCTTGTATATTATCGGCTACATCATCAATAGCAGTGGCAAGGGCATGAATATCTTCGCGGTCAAAAGGCGTGATAAAGTTTTTCCCAAGTTCAAGGTATATCTGGTGGGTAATTTCGTCTCCTTTGTTCTCTAGTTTGTCAATATGTTTGTAAAGCTCATCCCGCGTGCCCGAATTGGCTGAATTTACTGCTTCAACCAGGCTGCCGGCCATAGCTATCACATTATTAGCGGCTTGTTCGAATAATGGGAAAAATATTTTTTTGTCTTTTGGAACAAAATACTGGAAGATACTATTCAGAGACATATTAGAAAGATCAGTAGTCGATTACAAATCGTTTGTTAAATTTTTGCAAAGTTAATGTTTCCAATGTTAATTTTATGTTAACTATTTAGAACAGGTATTGCTGGAAATGAAATGCCCTGTTTGGCTTTTTGTAAGGTAAAACCGAATGTCGAACCCAGGCCCTCGGTACTGCGCACATTAATGGTTTGCTGGTGCGCCTCGATAATATGTTTAACAATAGCCAAACCAAGCCCCGAACCGCCGATTTGCCTTGAGCGACTGGTATCAGTTCTGAAAAAGCGTTCAAAAAGACGGGGAAGGTATTTTTCTTCAATACCGATGCCATCATCAGTAACTTCAACCAATACCTGGTCATGCAGTTCAAACAGGCTTACCGAGGTGCTGCCCTCTTCTTTGCCATATTTGAACGAATTATCGATCAGGTTTACCAATACCTGTCTTATTTTTTCCCGGTCGGCATTGACCAAAATAGGATCATCATATTTTTGTTTAAAGACCAACTTGATATGGTGATCAGCAGCTTTCATTTCTAATGATTCGAAAACCTCTTTGATCAGGTCGTTGATCTTGAACTTTGTATAGTTAACGGGTATTTCGCCTGTTTCCAATTTCGAGATCTCGTCCAAATCTTTGATCAGGTAGCTCAGGCGGTCGACATTTTTTGAGGCTTTATCCAGAAACTGGCGAGCCATGTCGGTATCTTCAAAGTCATCATCTACGATGGCATCGATATAACCCTGTATCGCAAAAAGCGGTGTCTTGAATTCATGCGATATATTTGAAAGGAAATCGCGCCTGAATTTTTCCTGTTGGCGCAGATCGTCTATTTCGCTTTTCTTTTGTCGCGCCCATTCGGTTACTTCCTGTTGTACATCATTGATCGGGTCGGCACTAACATGTTCACCCAGCGCATCCCGTAGATCGCGACCCAATTTCAGGTTATGGATCAGTTTGTAAATGATCTTAATTTTGGAATAGATATACTTTTCGAGCAATGCATAAAAAGTAACAAAACTGATAACTAAGGTGATGAAGAAAGTGACACCTACATCATACCAGCTATGCTTAAAATAAAAGTTGACCGCCGAAACGGTAATAGCCACAGCAGCCGCGTTAATGAATACCAGAACCCGTAATTTCATACCCGTAAAGTTACAATTTACAGGCAACTATGATTCAATTAATGAAGAGAAGAATATTAAATTACAGTTATTAATTTGTAGATTTTTTCTGACACAAGTCCTTATTTCGAGGTGGTTAGGTCGAGGTCAATAATCACATCGTTTGACATGACCAGGCTGTGGCCGCCAACGCCATAATCGGTTCTTTCTATCTGAAATTCGCCTTTAAATTCAGCAACTGAACCGGTTTCGGTATAGGTAAATGGGATGGTAACGGTATTGGTTTTGTCTTTGATCGTCAAATTGAAGGTTCCGGTAAATTTATTGCCGGCAATATGTTTAAAGGAGACCGATTTAAGCGTAATGTTAGGATATTTTGTTACATCGAAATAGCTGTCGCTTTTCAGATGGTCGTTACGTGTGCCATTATCCGTATCGATCGTATTGGTTTCAACTGATGCTAAGATCGAACTGCCGGGCAGGTTAGCCTCATCAAATTTAATTTCTCCTTTAAAACCGGTCAGAGTGCCATCCACCGTTATACCCAGATTTTTGATGTGAAATAAGATCGAAGATTTGGTAACAGTTTGTGTTTTAACCTGTGCAAAGCAAATTGCATTGAATAGCACAAAGAGCAATACCAATAATATCTTTTTCATCTGCTAAATATAATTAAGCAATCTGAGATTAAGACGTATAGGTAATCAGATTATTACACAGAATAGGTAAATATATTCTTAGATCAAGTGGCTTTTTTGAATTAAAACTCCACATGCGCCCTCAAACCAAACACATTTACAGGCCCCCTGTCTGTGTTGTAGGCAGGGTGTATGATAAATTGGTAGTCGGGGCTAAGCCAAACTTTTTTCTGGTAGGCGTTGATCTTGTAATAGAACTCTGCGATGAATTCGGGCGAGTAGCTTAATTGACCATCGCCTATGATAAAACCATAACCACCAGCGGCAAGATAGGCACGGTGGTCGGCGGAAATGCCGTTAACAATAAATGCCAGTCCTATTTCGTCATCAGCCCGTTTCCAGGAGTTGCCCTTTAGCACGCCGCCGAAGGAAACTGAGCGATCGATCTCGGTAAAAAACCAGGTTTCGGTATGACCGTCGTTATAGCTGGCTTTGGCAAAAACACCGAAATCTTTGCTTAAATACTGATCAGTGTTGATCCCGAACCCATATTTATGCCGTCCGTAGTGCTGTGTACTGTCGATGTTTGGTGCAGCGGGATTTTGCTCAACAGCCAGTTTGTAATTGCCGAATTTGCCATTATTGAGGAAGGTAAGCACCCGGAACGAGCCTTTCTGCCCATCGATCGTATAGCGTTTTTCAAATTCAAGTGTTTGGGTATTGGCCTGCCCAATTTTGCCATCCCATACCGACTGGTTAGCTTCGGTCGTAACCATGGTCAATGCCAGGCGCAGCGTCCAGGTGGGTTGTCCAAGTTCTCCTGTTAAGCCTAGCACATATCCCCTGGTATTTGCAGGATAATCCCATGCGCCGTTATCCATCAAAGCCCAGTTCATGAATTGGGCACGCGGGTCATGACTGAAATTATTGTTATCGAAAAAATCGGCCATCCCAAATTTTCCTACAACAAGGGAAAAATAACGTTTGCTCCTTAGCCTTGCTAGTTGATTGATATCGTCTTCAATAGTGTCTTTACCGGCACCCCATTCAAAAGTCTGTTTTAAGTACAATCGGGCTATATATATCTTATTTTGAACACCTCCCACCCTAAATGTTTCGCCATTGGGAAAGCCGGCGATGCCGAGCGTCTGACTTAAACCTGCACCACCGGATATCTCCGGATCGAAATAAGCTTCCGCGCCTTTCCAAAGCCTGGTTCCTCCAAATAAAGTGGAAGTAATTGAGGATTGTGTTTCTTCTTTCGTTGATAAACTATTCTTGCCCGAATACGGCGCATTAAATGACGGCTTGTATTGCGTAATGATCGTTTGCTGAAAATGCAGATTAGTTTGCTGTTGTTTTACGGTATCCTGGGCAACGGCAATACGGACAATCGCGATAAAAATTGATACAATGGAAATAAATTTCTTCATAAAGCAGGGTAAAAGTAGCATTGCGTTATTAAGTTTATGTTAACTAATTGCGCAATGTTTCCGGGCAAAACCGGTTGTAATATCCGGAGTAATAAAATTGCCATCGAATTTGTTTTACAGCCATAGTTCGAATTTTTTGATGAACCAGGTTTTGACTGCCTGTGTAAGTAAACAATAGGCCAGCAGTATACCCAGCAACCAGGGGAAAAATGCTAATGGCAATGCTACCATTTTAAAGGCAGCTGCAAATGGCGAAAAAGGTATAAAAATGCCGATGGCCATGATCGCACTTGTCAACGCAACTACCGGTGCGGTAGCCCAGCTTTGTATAAATGGTATTTTCCGGGTACGTATCATATGAACGATCAATGTTTGCGATAGTAAACTTTCAACAAACCAACCCGTCTGAAACAATGACTGGTGTGCCGGAGAATTTGCTTTGAAAACAAACCACAGCACCGCAAAAGTGGCATAATCAAAAACCGAACTTATCGGTCCGATGAAGATCATGAACCTGCTGATACCGCCAGCGTCCCATTTGCGTGGTGTAACGATATAATCTTCGTCCATAAAGTCCCAGGGAATGGAAATTTGTGAAACGTCATACAGTAAGTTATTGATCAGGATCTGGATCGGCATCATGGGCAGGAATGGGAGCAGCGCACTGGCGCCCAGCATACTGAACATGTTCCCGAAATTACTACTGGCCGTCATCTTGATGTATTTGATGATGTTACCAAAGGTCCGACGGCCGTAGATGACACCCTTGCGAAGCACCATCAGGTCTTTCTCGAGCAGAATTATATCTGCACTTTCCTTAGCAATATCTACAGCAGTATCTACCGAAATACCGACATCCGCATCCCGTAATGCTGCTGCATCATTTATTCCATCTCCCATAAATCCTACCGTATGACCCTTGGCTTGTAATACCTTTACTACCCTCGATTTTTGCAAGGGACTTAATTTGGCAAGAATACTGATATCGTCTATCCTGGCACTCAGTTCCTCGTCGCTCATATCTTCTAATTCTTTGCCCAGGAGTATATTGTTGATGGGTATACCTACATCCTTACATATCTTTTTGGTAACAACTTCATTATCACCGGTCAGCACTTTGATACTGATGCCTAAACGGTGTAAAGCCTCGATAGAAGGTTTAGCCGATGGTTTTGCAGGATCAAGAAAGCCTATAAAGCCAGTCAGTATCATATTGCTTTCGTCGGCAACCGAATAATTCAGTGGCCGTTCGTCATATTCTTTGACGGCAACCAGCAAAACCCGAAGACCTTCTTCATTCAACCTGGAAGATATCTTCAAAATGGTTTGCTTCATTTTTTCATCCATCGGGATAATGTCGTCCTTATCGATTTGCAGACTATTGTCTTCACCCGGATCAAAAGCATGACTGCACAGGTCGAGCATTTCTTCTACGGCACCCTTACAGATCAATAAATGCTTATGATTTTTTTCTTCCAGGATCACTGACATGCGTCTGCGTTGAAAGTCAAAAGGTATCTCATCAACCTTTTGGTAAGATTCGCCCTCCTTCAGGCAGGCGTGCAGTTCGACGTGCTCTAAAACAGCCACATCGAGCAGGTTTTTCAGCCCGGTTTGATGATAGCTGTTCAGGTAGGCCCATTTCATTACTTCGCTGTCCTCAAGGCCATACACGTTCAAATGCCGCTCCAGCACGATCTTGTCCATAGTAAGCGTACCGGTTTTATCGGTGCACAAAATATCCATTGCGCCAATGTTCTGGATCGCGTTCAGGCGTTTTACCACTACCTTACGTTTTGACATGTTAACCGCGCCCTTGGCCAGGTTGGCGGTAACGATCATAGGCAGCATTTCGGGTGTCAGACCAACTGCTATCGATATGCCAAATAAAAATGCCTCCAGCCAGTTGTGCTTGGTTAAACCATTGATCAAAAACACCAGCGGTACCATTATCAGCATAAACCTGATGAGGAGCCAGCTAACGCTGTTAACCCCCTTATCGAAACTCGTTTCGGCCCGTTTACCAACGAGTGATTTTGATAACGAACCAAAATAAGTTTCTCCACCGGTATTGACAACGATCGCCTGGGCAGTACCGCTAACCACGTTGGTACCCATAAAGCAAACATTATTTAGATCTAAGGGTGATTTTTTTTTGGCTCCGCGATCAGCTGCGTCTGTTTTTTCTACAGGTAAAGCTTCGCCTGTTAATATGGCCTGGCTCACAAACAAATCCTTTGAATGAAGAATGCGCACATCAGCAGGGATCATGTCTCCTGCCGAAAGCTGGATCAGATCACCCGGAACCAGTTTTTTGATATCGATCTCCTGTTTTTCCTGGCCCTCGCGCAACACGGTCGCCGTCGTTTTTACCATCGACTTTAATTTTTCAGCCGCCTGGTTACTGCGAAACTCCTGCACAAACCGGAGCATCGCACTCAACATTACCATGATACTGATCACGATAACGGTTGTATAGTCGCGGTCGGCCGGCGCCTGTATCACCACGTCGGTAATAGAAGAGATAATTGCCAATACGATCAAAACCCCGATGAACGGGTTTAAAAAGGCCTCGAAAAATTGAATGTACCATTTCGGTGCTTTCTCATGTGCCACTTCGTTCGGGCCATAAGTGCTTATACGCTCTCTCACCTCATCTGCCGCGATACCCTGATCGCTTGTACCCAGTAATTCCAGAAAATCAACTTTACTGCCGGCGGAAGCTTCTTTGATCTTTAATGCCGATACACCTTCAAATTCGCTGGCTGAATTGCCGTTCTTTTTGGCTAAATTTTTATAAACTGAACTGATTTTTTCTCTTTTAAGCATCGTAAGTGATTTGCCCTGTTTTGTCGGGCTGCCTAAAAGGTATGCGGTCCGGCTAACAGGAGGTTAGTAGTTCTTTTGAAATACAACTCGGACCAGTATCCATTTTTTATTTTTTAATAGCGCAAAAGTATAAAACAAAACAATTTAATTTCATTATTCCTGCTTTTGTTATCAATAGGTTTAAACACAAGCCTGATTTCCAACCGTGACATGCTAAACGGTGATCATATTTCCGGGATTTTGTATCCAGGCAGCTGACGTTGTCGTTGAATTCAACACCGCAACTCTATAGTATAATATCAACTTCGGTATAAAATTGCTTCAAATACAATTCCATAAACTCGTGCCGTTGTATGGCAAGACGTTTACCTGCGGCTGTATTCATTTTATCTTTCAGCAATAAAAGTTTTTCGTAAAAGTGATTGATGCTGGGTGCGTTGGATGACTTGTAAGCCTCTTTTGACAGGTTCAGATCAGGATTTATATCCGGGTTATAAATTTCTCGGCCTTTAAAACCTCCATAACTAAATGCCCTCGCAATGCCAATGGCCCCGATAGCGTCTAACCTATCTGCATCCTGTACAATAGCCAACTCTTTTGAATGAAAGCTGATATTTTCGAACCCTGACTTAAACGAGATATGCCGGATGATCTGCTGAACATGTTCGATGACCGTAGCATCCATAGCGATACTTTGCAGAAATTTCCCGGCTACTTCGGGCCCTATTTCTTCGTTTCCGCCATGAAACTTGCTATCCGCGATATCATGCAGCAAGGCAGCCAGTTCAACGATCAATAAATCGCAGGGTTCGTCGGCAGCAATTCTTTTTGCATTTACCCATACCCTATAAATATGCCACCAGTCGTGACCACCTTCGGCATTCTTCAGGGTCTCTTTAACAAAAGAGCTTGTTTTTTCTATGATCGCAGCATGTTCCATATGGCTACAAAAATAGGGCAATTCGGGAAACTAATTCTATCAGATAATTATACCTGGACGGCGATTTTTAAGCCGATCAATTGGTAAGGATCGGTCTCGAGAATCTCGGCGATATGTAATAGCCTGTCGACGGTGATCTTGGTATAGCCCAGTTCTATCTTGCTATAAGCGTTTTGAGAGATACATAATTTAGCTGCCAGGTATTCCTGGGTATAATTCCTGTATTCACGTACTTTCCTGATATTTTCCGCTACGTGTTTGGTTCTATTATTTAGTGCGTCCTTCATAATTGCCGTGTTTAAACAAGTTATTATTAAACAAGTACGCAACCTGGACAGGAATGGTTTTTTGAGAAGGACTGAAATTATGGCTCGTTATCGTAAAGAACGGTAATGGCGGGTAGTAAAGTTGCCAGGTTAAGTGGTATTTGGTCGTTGCTTAAAATTGGCTTATGCTTGGCATAGAAGTTATAAACGGCTGCTTCGTCATCTTTGCTGTCTTTATTGCTTGTATGAAATCTGAATTGAAAAGGAATCACAAAATCATGAAGTTTTTCTTTGTCGGGAATGATCCATTTGTGATTAGACTTTTTCATCGCATCAATAACCGCGGGTACCAGGATGGCATCATCGGCATAATAAATAACCAGATTTTTTAGATTGCCCTGATCGTCGGCCGAAAATTTGAAAACAACCAAACCACTTGCCTTACTCATCCTGATGCTTTGGCTTACTTTCAGGCTGTCGCGAAAGAACTGGGTCATGGCAGTTTTACCTCCCTGAAATGGAAAGGCAAGCTGCTGTTGTGCCAGGCAATGGGTGCAGATCAGTAAAGCTACGATCAAAAATATTTTCTTCATTTCAATGGGTCATTCCTGAGGCGCTCTTTTTGTGCCTTCGTAAAGTTCATATTCTAAAAGGCGGCAATCCAATTTGCCGTTATAAAACTCAACCCGACGATTGGCTGCGAGGCCGATTTTTTTAGCCAGGTCCGGATTTCCTGTAAAAATATAGCCACAGTAGCCTTTACATTGCTGCTTCATATAATCGCCAATTCGCCGGTAGGTAGCTTCAAGTTTAGTATGCGTACCAAGCCGTTCACCATATTCCGGGTTAAACATAACAATACCTTTTTCTTCCGGCACAGGTGTTTCGGCAAAATCACAAACGTTAAAATCGATCAAATGGTCTACGCCAGCGGTTTTTGCATTTTTTTGTGCGATATCAACCGCATCTGCCGAGAGATCGGTGGCAATGATCTTAAAGCCCAGTTGTTTTTTTGCCTGATCCTTCAACTTTCGTCTTTCTACAAAAAACACCTCTTCCTGGTAGCCGATGATGTGCATGAAACCATAATTCATCCTGAAAAACCCTGGAGTTTTGTCTGTTGCAAGCAAAGCTGCCTCAATTGCCAGGGTCCCTGAGCCGCACATAGGATTTATAAATGTACTATTGCGGTCCCAGTTAGTTGCCAGGATGGTTGCTGCTGCCAAAGCTTCGAGCATTGGCGCTTTACCTGGTATTTTCCGATAGCTGTGTTTAGCCAGGGTTTCGCCCGAAGTATCCAGAAAAATATCTGCACGGTCATCTTGCCAGTACAAATGAACCACAGTTTTGTTCTGCTCGGCGCCTGAGTTTGGCCTGATACCTTTTTTGTCTTTGATGCGATCAACAATAGCATCTTTCACTTTCACATTGGCGAAGAGTGGCGTAGTTATATGCTCGTTGTTAACATTGGATGTTACCGAGAAATAGCCGCTGAAATCTATCAGTTCTTCCCATTCGATGCCAACCAATTCGTCGTAAAGTTCCTGCGGGTCGGCTGCTTTAAAGCTCTTTATCAGGTAAATTACCTGGCTGGCACAACGCAGGTTAAGGTTCAATGCAACGCAGTCATTGACAGTGCCCTTAAGCTCAACGCCAGTTGCAAATACCCTTGATGGCTTAAAGCCAAGATCTTCAACCTCTTTCTGCAAATAGGGTGAAAGCCTTTTATTGCAGGTAATAACGATCCTGCTTTCGGTGTGGAAAACTTCCATAAATTGTTGGCGAATTTATGAATTTAACTCCCCGATTTTATAGCTTAACCATTAACTTTACATTTTTAATTTTTAGAACATATGGAAATTAAGGGCAAAGTACATGAAGTTTCGCCTACCGTACAGGTAACTGACTCATTGAAGAAGCGGGAATTGATCGTTGAATACGTTGAGAATCCGCAATACCCGGAATATTTGAAGTTTGAAGCGATACAAGATCGCTGCAATTTGCTGGATAACATTCGTGTTGGGGATGATATTGAAGTGTTTTTTAACCTTCGTGGTCGTCCATGGACCGACAAAACCGGCAAAAAGACCTATTTTAATTCGCTGCAATTGTGGAAGATCAACGTTTTAGCCGGTGCAAATAATAACACTGTGCCTGAATTTGCGCCACCAGTTGACCTTAGTGCAGCGCCTGAAGAAGACGATCTGCCGTTTTAATTTAGCCTGAAGCGGTATTATAATGAGCTTTAAGAAGGCCCTTATCTGCAAATGATAAGGGCCTTATTGCTTTGCTATTTTTTGGCTTTATCAAGGTTTCCGGGTTCATTTGATCCTTTAATTCTTTTAAGTGCACGTAAACGATCAGTTTCAGGAAGTTGTTGCAGCTTTTTCCCATTGATAATAGAATCGCCATCGTTGATCCTGAACGCTATTGGCCTATTATTTTGTCCAAAAATCAGTGCAGGGAGCGTAAATATCAGGATGATCGATATGCCAAAAATCAGCTCGAAGCCTGGTTTATTAAAACGCTGTTCCATGATAAAATTTAAATTTACCTTTCAAAACTACCAAGCTATTCAATACCAAGGTGTTAAATTGCCGGGCGCATTTGTTAAAAATTGTTAAAACGGGTTGTTTTGAGCTTATTTGAAATATTTTTGCTGTAATAATGAAGAAGAAGAGTTTAGGATTGATCATCGGCCTTATGGGTTTTGCACTGCTGGGTGTATTGGCGATGCAATTGTATTTTCTTCGCCAATCATACCTTACCCAATCGGATATTTTTGATCGATCTGTCAATGACGCTTTAAATGCGGTAGTTGCCAAACTTGCAAAGCAGGATGCTAACAGCTTTTTGCATAAGAAAGCAAGGATGATGGAGTTACAGCAGCAAAAGAGCAATAAAGCTTATTTGGCCAGTCAGACCGAAAAAATATCAGTTGACGAGCAGGAAAAAAAGCCTAAAAAGTCGATGTCATCGCACGAACGCCGGTTGAATGCTTTGCGCGACAGCCTCAGACAGGTAATAGCCACCAATAAACTGGATGAAGAATTCTTCAATATGGCGCAATCCGGCCAATTGATGCTGCATGTGCGCTACGAAGAATACACTGATGAATTTGGTATCACCCGTTCCAGAATGATCGATCCGAAGATCATACGGGAAGCCGGAGCTAAAGTGATGTACAAAAAGCCGGCCCGGTTGCACAAATATGATACAGCCTATGTTGATTACATCGACCCGCAATTTGGCAAACAGACCATACCAGTGGTGCAGATCGACCCCTTATGGCAGCGTGAACAGGATCGGAAAAAAAGCGAACGCCAGTTTCAGGAAGTGAAAAAGATGCTGGAGGTTGATTCGATCCAAAACCTGAATAAAGGCATTAAATCCAATGTGATAGAGAACCTGGCATTTGAATACCAAAAATCAAACGAGCCGCTGGCTAAACGCCTGAACTGGTTTTGGATCGATTCGCTGTTGAAATTTGAGTTTCATAATAAAGGCATATCGCTTCCCTTTATTTACCAGGTTAAAACCTTCAACACCGATTCGTTATTGTTTTCGAACGCTAACTATACGGCCAGCGAAAAAGTAAACGCAAAGGATGCCAATGCCTACCAGGTGGCCATTTTTAGCAAGGAAGTGATCAATGATCCCGGTAAGATCAAGGTATATTTTCCGCAAAAAAATAAATTGATCCTCACCAAAATGACGGCAACTATGGCTACCTCGGGCGGATTGCTGCTTATTCTGATCGTTAGCTTTGGTTATACCATATTTTCAATTCTCCGTCAGAAGAAAATATCCGAGATGAAGATGGACTTCATCAATAACATGACGCACGAATTCAAAACGCCGGTTTCTACCATCATGATCGCCAGCGAAGCACTAAAAGACAAAGAGATCAACAATGACAGGGCGCGTGTTGAACGCCTGGCCAATATTATTTTTGAAGAGAATCAGCGCCTGGGTAGCCATATTGAACGTGTGCTAAATATTGCCAGGATAGAAAAAAATGACTTTAAGCTGGACATCAGGGAAATCGATGTTAACGAAATGGTTACTACTGTACTTGATAGCATGGCACTAAAACTGCAAAAACATCAGGTTACTGCTAACTTGCACCTTGATGCGCAGCATGCGACAATTGAAGCAGACGAATTGCATTTTTCGAATATATTGTATAACCTGATTGATAATGCCATCAAATACAGCCCCGAAGCACCTGAAATTACGATCAGTACTTTTAATAAAGATGATCAATTGGTGATAAGGGTTGCAGATAAGGGAATTGGAATGAACCGCGACCAGCAAGCTAAAATATTTGAGCAGTTTTACCGGATACCAACCGGGAACCTGCACGATGTAAAGGGTTTTGGGTTAGGCCTCAGCTATGTCAATACAATAGTTAAAAAGCTGAATGGTTCGATCAGCGTGAGATCAGAACGAGAAAAAGGCTCGGAATTTGAATTGAAATTCCACACCACATAACCTAAAAATCATGAAAAAAATACTTTTGGTGGAGGACGATCCGAACCTGGGACTACTTTTGCAGGATTACCTGCAACTGAAAGGAAAGTTTGAAGTTATTTTATGCAAAGATGGGGAGGAGGGCTTGCGTACATTTACCAAACATAATTTCGACCTGTTGATATTGGATGTGATGATGCCAAGGAAAGATGGTTTTACGCTGGGAAAAGACATCAGGCGGATCAATGAAAAGGTGCCTATTATTTTTGCTACCGCCAAAGGTATGATCGAAGATAAAACACAGGCTTTTAACCTTGGCGGCGATGATTATATCACCAAACCATTCAGAATTGAGGAATTGTTATTGCGTATCAATGCTTTACTCAAGAGGGCTAATAACTCAGAAAAAAGTGAAGAAGAAAAGCAAACGCACTTTAAAATAGGGAATTACGAATTTGATTTTACCACTCAGGTGATCTCGATCGGTGATTCTCATCAAAAATTGTCGACCAAAGAAGCTGAATTGTTGCGCCTTTTGTGTTTGCGTAAGAACGATGTACTAACCCGCGAGGAAGCGCTGCTGAATATATGGCACGACGACAATTATTTTAACGGCCGCAGCATGGACGTTTTCCTGAGCAAGATCCGAAAGTATTTGAAAGACGATCCGGCTGTCGAGATCATCAACGTGCATGGCCGCGGTTATAAATTGCTGATGAATTAATATTGGAAAAGCATCAACTTTTTACCGGCGAACGCATAAAAAGAATAACGAACACGAGCCCAAAGATCACATAGATACCTGTCAATACCCAAATTATAATCGGTTTATCCGGATGATGAATAAGGTCTTTTAAAAGTGCCAGTCCGCCTACCATGAATTGGGCCAAATTGGCTGTAACCAAAGGCTTATTGTAAATACCACCTATAACGCTTTCCTTGGCCATCCAGTTGAGCATAGCGAACCCGAAAAATAGTCCACCCATAACCTGGAGCGCCAGGATCAATAGCGACTGGAAGCCGATATTTAAATAATTAGCTATTTCAACCGGGAAGAAAGTTAGACTGATGCCAATGATCGCAAGAAATACTGCGCTGGTGGTCATAATGATCCTGGTGTTCATTTTCTTTGTCTTTTCAAAAAATTCTGTTGTAAACTGGTCGTAATTTAATTGTTGATTATTTGAGGGCTTCCCCAAAGTGGATAATATTACCGTTATTATCCAATACGCTGAACTGCTTCATACGCCAGGGCTTTATCGCTAATTTTCCATTGGGATGAACCAGGCCGAGTGGCTCATATTGGGCATAAAGCTGATCAACTTCTGTTACATGCAGGAAACATCCGGTAGCCTTTGGTA
Source organism: uncultured Mucilaginibacter sp. (assembly GCA_903863845.1). Classification (GTDB taxonomy): domain Bacteria; phylum Bacteroidota; class Bacteroidia; order Sphingobacteriales; family Sphingobacteriaceae; genus Mucilaginibacter. Next base: position 46,353 of record CAIPDP010000066.1, read on the forward strand.
TTTCGATATCACTGCAGGGCCATAAATGTATTTGAATTTTATCCTTGCTAAAAATTAAATAGCCATCCCAATTAGCGACCAATGAAAAGCCAAGTTTTTCTGTATAAAATGCTATCGTCTCATCCGCATTAAGCGAAGCTAAAATAGGGTCGGCGGTTTCTATCATAACAATCGGTTGATTTGAGTTTCAAATATAACTGTTAGGGTTTAGCTTGTAACAAATTTGTTAGCCGGCGGCAGAAAATATTAGTAGTAAAATAGATAGGTTTGTTTATTCTTCAAACATTAACTGATCAAAACAATGAAAAGAAAATTACTTTTTTCCGCTTTATTTTTTGCCGTTTTTTCGGGCTCCGCTTTTGCGCAAAGCGAGGGTGACGCGGCAACCCTTCAAAAGATAAGGGACGAGGGGCTCAATCATTCCAAAGTAATGGAAACGGCTTTTTACCTGACCGATGTAGCCGGTCCGCGTCTGGCTGGTTCGCCGGGTTTAAAACGCGCACAGGATTGGGCTGTTGATCAGCTGAAAACCTGGGGGCTGGTAAATGCTCAGCGCGAACCCTGGGGTAAATTTGGCAAAGGCTGGGAGGTGCAAAAAAACTATGCTGCTATTACGGTGCCTTACTACCACGCAATTATCGCTATACCCAAAGCCTGGACGCCAGGAACAAATGGGGAAATTAAAGGCGATGTTGTAGTGGTTAAGATAGACACCACTGCCGATTTTGATAAATATAAAGGCCACCTGACGGGTAAGATCGTCATATTTGATACTAAATCAACCACACTTGCCGGGGGTACCCGGCCCGATCTGACCCGCTATACTGACGAAGAATTGGATAAAATGGAAAAAGCCATGGCCCCGCCCACAGCGCCTCGTCGCGGACCAAACCCCCAGGCTGCTGCATTCATGAGGCTTCGTGCATTGAGGGCCGCAATCAGTGCTTTTTTGCTGCAGGAAAATGTTGGGCTGATCATAAGCCAGGGAAGAGGTACCGATGGAACAGTATTTACCAGCAATGGCGCATCTTATGCAGATACCGCCAAAGCCGTAGCCCCCGAACTTGAAACCAGCAGCGAAGATTACCTGAGGATATTGCGATTGGTAAAAGCCGGCATAAAAGTGCAGATGGAGGCCGATATTAAAACACAATTTTTTACAGACGACCTGCAGGGATACGATGTAGTTGGTGAAATACCGGGTACCGACAAAAAATTAAAAGAGCAGTTGGTGATTATTGGCGGTCACCTCGACTCCTGGCATGCGGCAACCGGGGCAACCGACAACGGAGCCGGTAGTGCCGTTATGATGGAAGCAATGCGTATTTTAAAGGCAATTAACTTTAAACCAAAAAGAACAATAAGAATTTGCTTGTGGAGTTCGGAAGAACAGGGATTGTTCGGGTCGCGTTTTTATGTACTAAACCATTTTGGCGACCCTAAAACCATGGTCTTAAAACCCGATCAGGGCAAAGTTTCGGCCTATTATAACCTGGATAATGGTACTGGTAAGATACGTGGAATTTACCTGCAGGGCGATTCTGCAGCAAGACCGGTCTTCAAACCATGGCTTGAACAATTCAAAGACCTTGGCGCAGGCACGGTTACCATCAGCAATACCGGAGGAACCGACCACCTTTCGTTTGCTGCAGTGGGTATTCCCGGTTTCCAGTTCATCCAGGATTCAATGGATTATGGAACCCGTACGCACCACAGTAACCAGGATACTTACGACCGCCTGAGCGAAGATGACCTGAAGCAGGCAGCGACTATTGTAGCAACTTTTGTATTCAATACCTCGCAGCGCGATGAAATGATACCAAGGGCCGAATTGCCTAAGGTACAGGGCACTAATTAAGAAACCGGTCTTAAACGAAAAACCTCCCGTCTAGTGGGAGGTTTTTCGTTTAAAAAAACTAAATTATTAGTTGCTTTTTTAAAAACTATTTTATACTTTAGATTAGCCTGCCTTACAAATTTGATGAACGCCAAAATTATAAAATAAGAAATGGAAATAAAGGAGTTAACCAGGGCCGAAGAACAAATAATGCAAGTGCTATGGCAATTAAAGAAGGGCTTTGTGAAGGACCTGATAGATGCTTTACCTGAACCTAAACCAGCCTATAATACCGTATCAACTTTTGTAAGGATACTTGAAACCAAGGGCTTTGTAGATCATACTGCTTTTGGGAAGAGTCACGAATATTTTCCTGTCATCAGCAAGGAGCAATACCAGGGTTTTGCTACTGATAAACTACTAAGCGGATATTTTGATAATTCTGTTAAGCGCATGTTCTCGTTTTTTGTAAAGAAAGAAAAGATAGACCTGAAAGAAGCAGACGAGATATTGAAACTAATTGAACAATTGAAAGACAAATAATTTAATAGCAATGATCTGGTGGCAGTACTTGTTGTTAGTTAATCTTTACCTTGTATTGTTTTACGGGTTTTATGTCCTGTTGCTACGTTCCGAGACGTTTTTTAACCTTAACCGGGCATACCTGGTAACCTGTTCATTATTGTCATTTTTTATCCCGCTTATCCATTCGCGGTGGATCAGTACTTTATTTATTACCCAGAAAGTCCAGCAAACAATTTTTGTTTATGCGAAGCCTGTAACAGTTTATCAGATCAAACCAATCGAACAACATGCTATTTCAACAGGTACAATACTGTTTTTCATTTACGTGGCTGGTGCATCTTTTCTGGCCCTCAGGCTGGCAAGCCAGTTGATCTCGCTCAGCAAACTTATTGATCAACCTGAAGAGGCAACAGCGTTTTCGTTCTTCAAAAAAATAAGTCTGGGAAGCAAGCTCGAGGGTCGCGAAATTATCGCAGAACATGAAAAGGTTCATGCCCGGCAGTGGCACTCAGCAGATATTATGTTGATCGAAGTTATTGCGATCATCAATTGGTTCAATCCGATAGTTTATTTGTACAAACGCGGTATAAAACATATACACGAGTATATAGCTGATAGATTGGCATTAACAAACGGCACTACAAAAGCCGAATATGCTTTACTCTTATTAAGTCAAAGTTTAAAAACACCTCCAAGCCAGCTAGTGAATCCCTTTTATAACCAGAGTTTGCTCAAGCAGCGCATCATGATGTTGCATAAGGACCGGTCAAAATACCGTGCTTTGTTGAAATACGGACTTTCAGCGCCATTGTTTATGCTGATGCTGGTACTTTCATCGGCCGCTGTTTTGAAGACGCACACTGTAAAGTTTTTTAACAGTGCCCCTGATGTATTGCTATTATCACCCGCATCTGCTGTTGATGTCAAATCCAGGCAGTCGGAGAAATCAAAAGTGCAGGTAAATGGAGGCCAGGATAATGCGGTTATTGTTGCAAATGAAAATAAACCCGCCTCAATTAAACTGAAAGCAAATAGTGGACAAGTAATTGCAACTGATCCCATCTTTCTTTCCGTAGAACAAGAGCCTGAGTTTAAGGGGGGAATGCGGCAATTTTACCAATTTTTAGCAGCCAATCTGAATTACCCTGAGGCGATGATCAAGTTCAACGTTCAAGGTAAAGTGTTTGTAATGATGACCGTTGAAAAAGACGGATCCTTGTCTGATATCAAATCCCTCAGAGATATTGGATATGGTTCGGCGGAAGAAGCTATACGGGTGTTGAAATTATCGCCTAAATGGCAGCCGGGTTACCAGAACGGCCATCCGGTGCGGGTCAGGTATACCTTACCCATTCTATTTAACCTGGTAAGTTTGAAAAACGAGCCGGATAGCCTGACTAAAGTTACCTATACTTACAAGAGCAACGAGTTAAATCCGGCAACTGAGAAAATTGCTGTTAAGGCTGATACAACTGGCAGGAAGATCAATATGATCAGGGCGGATGATTTTGATTTTCAAACGAATGCATTATACCTGCTTGACGGGAAAGTTATTGCCGGATTAGATGGCATCGACCCCAACAACATTAGATCGGTCAAAGTGCTTCGACATATAACCAAAGACAATACGTATTATACTGCCTACGGTGCCAAAGCATTGAACGGAGTTATTCTGATTGAATTGAAAAAAACCGGAGAAAGTAAATAACAACCGGATAATCAAATAAATTTTATTCTCAATAGTCTGATAACTTGAATCTTATGAACTGGAAAATTATTTTTCAACTGTCTGTTTTTGGATTGATCATGGCATTTGGTACCATTTCGCTGATACCAGAGCAATTTGAGTTTATTTTTTGGTTAGTGATATTTGCTTTTTGTGCTTTTGTCATCGCCAGAACCAATCGCCGGAAATTTTTTCTTCATGGATTTAGTGTAAGTATGGTTAATAGCATATGGTTAACAGTGATCCATGTTTTGTTTTACAAGACTTACGCAGATCACCATCCTCAGGTGGTAAAAGCAGTTGGTACCTTACCCCTGGCAATGCATCCCAGGCTGCTGATGGTTTTAATGGCGCCAATTTATGGTTGTATTTTCGGTCTTATATTAGGATTGTTCTCTTTTATTGCTTCTAAGATCGTTAGCAGTAAAATTGCCAGGTGAGGGTTGCCGGCTTCAGAAATTGTAATATTTCACAAAGCTGTTAATTGCTTTGTAAACATTCAGAATAAAACTTAATTTAGCGCCATAAATTTAGTTAGCATATGAAACCTTTCATCTCCACAAAAGTATACGGTTTTTTAAACTACGCATTGGCGCTTACGATGATTGGGTCGCCATGGCTGTTTGGTTTCAAGGATCAGCATGGAGTTTCTTTTTTATTGCCTCTTTATTTAGGATGGCTCCAGCTCATCATGGCTATTTTCAGTAAACATGAGTGGGGCTTTATCAAAATTTTCCCGGTATCGATGCATACATTTATTGATGTTATTGCCGGTTCATTTTTGTTTGCTACACCATTTTTGTACGCTTATTCCGACAAAATATTTATTCCTCAACTCGCGTTCGGTTTAATTTTGACTTTATTAGGCGTATTTGTTCAGGGTTCTCCTTTAACAGGCGAACCAAGCCACGTATTTAAAGATGGTTTGATGAATAATATCGGCGACGTAGACGAGACCATGTCTCACTAACAATAAAGAAAAATATGGAAAGAAAATGCCCCGTAATTTACGGGGCATTTTCTTTTTAACGGGCTTTTGTTAAAATAGCATTTCTGCAGGTGGAGTGACACCCTTTAATCTCAGGTAAACTACTGTCTGGCCCCGGTGATGGGTTTGATGTTCAAAAGCCTTACTTAATATTACCGCCTTTGTTAAGTCTCTGCCGGCAAATTTGATCACTTCTGCCAGTTGCTCGTTTGTCATTTCCTGAACCGAGTTGATCACAAAATCGTAACTATCCATTACAGCTTTGGTCGTAGCTTCTTTCGTTTGGGCAACATTTTTTTCGGCCGAATTTTTTGCCAACGGGTTGGGTTTGCCGCTTACTGTCGATGCAAATGTGTAATTGGCATCGGCCAAATGAAGCATTTGGGCAGCGAACGAGCGCATTTCAGGCGTTGGCTTAAAACCAAAGCCATTTTCAGGCATCGCATCCAGGTATGCTTTGGTATAAACTTTTGCCCGGCGCCAATCAGCAATAATTTGATCTTTATTTTGAGCTTTCGCGATGGTAAACGTACTTGCTGCCAGCATAAAAAATAAAACGAGGTGTTTCATGGTCTTTGTTTTTGGGTTAATGTTTCTGTAAGCTAAGTTATGTAGAAATGCATCACCCCGAGCCGTTAAAAACAAAAAAGCCCTACCCTAAAAAAGGGTAGGACTCGCACACATTAACCATTATAAAACTGAACAGAAACGTCAATCTATCGGTTAGTTATCTTAAAATGCCCATTGCTCAATGACTAAGAACATCCCATTGAGTTACCGCAGTTCAGGCATTTATAACAAGTACCGGAACGAACTGTAGTATGACCGCAAACATTACAAGAAGGGGCATCACTTTGAACACCCATGCTCAGGTCCAGACTTAAGCTTTTCTTACTTTTGGTGTTGCTGGTATCTGCTGCTACAGGTTTTGCCGGTTCATAAACATTGGTTTCATCAGTATTTACATCTTCGTCAATCAATTGCGGATTTCCGGTTATAACTTTTTGTTCGGTGATCACATGAACCAGGTCGCTACGGTCAAGGTATTCATAACCCAGCATCCTGAAGATATAATCGATGATAGAAGTGGCACTCTTGATATTCGCATGTCCGATCACCATACCGGCAGGTTCAAAGCGGGTGAAGGTAAATTTCTCAACATACTCTTCCAGAGGAACGCCGTATTGCAAACCAACAGAAACTGCGATAGCGAAACAGTTCATCAATGATCGGAAGGTTGCACCTTCTTTGTGCATATCTACAAAGATCTCGCCCAATGTTCCATCCTCATACTCGCCTGTGCGAACAAATACAGTTTGTCCGTCGATGCTTGCTTTTTGAGTATAACCGCGACGTTTATATGGCAGGCTCTTCTTTTGCACGACGCGTGACAGCTGGCGCATGAAGTTGGTATCCTTTGATTTCTCCATAATAGCTATGGCAGCCTCTAATACCTGTTCAGGCGTCAGGTCGCTTAATTTAACATTGGCGGCTTCACCCAATACTTCTTCAACAGTTTCCAGTTTTTCTTCCGCATCTTCTTTCTTGTCTGATTTGGTCGACAATGGTTGCGATAATTTACAACCATCACGGTAAAGCGCATTGGCTTTTAACCCAAGTTTCCATGAAAGTTCGTAGCAATCTTTTATTTCTTCAACCTTAGCTTCATTTGGAAGGTTGATGGTCTTAGAAATAGCACCCGATAAGAACGGCTGTGCTGCTGCCATCATTTTAATGTGACCATGAGCATGTATATAACGTTCGCCGATAGCACCACATTTGTTGGCGCAATCAAAAATAGGATAGTGTTCTTTTTTCAGGTACGGCGCACCTTCAATTGTCATGGTACCGCAAACGTATTCGTTTGCTTCGGCAATTTGTTTCCTGGTGAAACCTAAACCGCGCAGCAGGTTAAAGTCCGGAGCATTGTATTGTTCGGGCGTAAAACCGATACGTTTTAATACATCTTCTCCTAGTGTCCAAACGTTGAAAGCAAAGCTGATCTCAAAAGCAGAAACAACGGCTTTTTCTAATTTTTCCAGGTCTGATTCTGTAAGGCCCTTAGCGAGTAAGCTGTCGATATTAATATGCGGTGAGTTACGTAAACTGGCGGCGCCTTTAGCATAGTTAACGATCGTAGTGATCTCGTGTTCCTGGTAACCCAGGTTTTGCAAAGCTTCTGGAACAGCCTGGTTAATGATCTTAAAATAACCACCACCCGATAATTTTTTGAATTTAACCAAAGCAAAATCAGGCTCGATACCGGTAGTATCGCAATCCATTACCAGTCCGATTGTACCGGTTGGTGCAATTACCGTGGTTTGGGCATTGCGGTATCCGTATTGCTCACCCATTTCAACCGCTTTATCCCAGGCATTGCAAGCTGCTGAAAGTAAATAATCAGGACAGTATTTTGGATTGATTCCCGGAGGCAATATTTCCAGTCCTTCGTAGTTCTCGGTCGAGTTGTAGGCAGCATAGCGATGGTTACGCATTACACGCAGCATATGTTTTTTATTTTCCTCGTAGCGACGGAAAGTACCCAGTTCGCGGGCCATTTCGGCAGAGGTTGCATAAGCGGTACCGGTCATGATTGCGGTTATAGCGCCACCAATTGCGCGGGCTTTGTCGCTATCGTAAGGAATACCATTTACCATCAGGGCCGAACCAAGGTTAGCATAACCTAAGCCAAGGGTACGGTAATCATATGAAAGCTGTGCAACTTCTTTGGAAGGGAATTGTGCCATCAAAACCGAAATTTCTAATACAATGGTCCAGATACGGCAAGCGTGTTCAAATCCTTTTACATCAAAAACACGGGTTTGTTTATCGAAGAAATGCGCCAGGTTGATGGATGCCAGGTTACAAGCGGTATTATCCAGGAACATGTACTCAGAGCATGGGTTTGATGCATTGATGCGGCCGCCTTCAGGGCAGGTATGCCATTCGTTGATGGTTGAATCATATTGTACACCAGGATCGGCACAGGCCCATGCTGCAAAAGCTACATCGTCCCAAAGTTTTTGAGATGATATTGATTTAACTGTTTTGCCATTCATGCGGCCCTTCAATTCCCATTCTCTACCTGAATTTAAGGCATGGAAAAATTCGTTGGGGATACGTACCGAGTTATTTGAATTCTGACCGGATACTGTACGGTAAGCTTCACCTTCGTAATCGGATGAATAGCCAGCTGCGATCAAAGCTGCAACTTTCTTTTCTTCTTCAACTTTCCAGTTTACAAAACCTTCAATTTCCGGGTGATCGAGGTCAAGACATACCATTTTAGCTGCCCTGCGGGTAGTACCGCCCGATTTGATGGCACCAGCGGCACGGTCGCCGATTTTCAGGAACGACATCAGGCCTGATGAATAACCACCACCCGACAATTTTTCGTTTTCTCCGCGAATCTTCGAGAAGTTGGTGCCAACCCCTGATCCGTATTTAAAGATACGTGCTTCGCGAACCCAAAGGTCCATGATGCCACCTTCGTTCACCAGGTCGTCCTCAACCGACAGGATGAAACAGGCATGCGGCTGCGGGCGCTCGTAAGCCGACGTAGATTTACTCAATACTTCGGTAACCGGGTCGACATAATAATGCCCCTGCGGCTTCCCTGTTATACCATAGGAGGTATGCAGACCCGTATTGAACCATTGCGGAGAGTTAGGGGCGGCTAACTGACCAACGATGGTATAAACGATCTCGTCATAAAAAATTTCTGCATCCTTAGCCGATGCGAAATAGCCATAACGCATACCCCAGTCTTTCCAGCAATTGCCCATGCGGTGAGCTACTTGCTTAATGCTTTTTTCAGAACCAGTAGAGCCGTCGGGTTGCGGAACACCGGCTTTGCGGAAATATTTTTGGGCGAGAATGTCCGTTGCAACCTGCGACCATGAAGCAGGTACTTCTACATCCTTCATTTCAAATACGGCATCACCTGAAGGGTTGCGTATTACTGATGAACGTCTCTCATAATTGAAGAGATCGTATACATTCTTTCCGTCTTTGCTGAAGTGTCTCTGCACTTCCAGTCCTTTTCCGCCGGCACCGGCCATTTTTTTTGAGGAGTTCTTGCCCATTG
>CAIPDP010000067.1 GCA_903863845.1 uncultured Mucilaginibacter sp.
AGGTGAACTGGTTGACATGAATCATCAACCCAAAAACTGGCTGAACGCTGATTTTGATGATAGCAATTGGCAGCAGGCCGCTCAGTTGGGGGCCGGTGAACTAAAGGGACAATGGAATTTTAGCGATGCCTGGATGCTGGTGCCCGAACCTATACCGCCTCGCGAATTGCTGATGCAGCGGCTAAAATTGGTCAGGAAAGCTGATGGTGTTATTCCGCCAGCGAATTTTCCGGCGCAGCAGCAATCATTTACTATTCCGGCAAATACAAAAGCTATGCTATTGCTCGATCAATCCTACCTGACCAACGCTTACCCGACGATCATTTTTAGCAAGGGTAAAAATGCCGGTTTGTCAATGAGTTATGCCGAGGGACTTTATATAATTGATCCCGGTAATAAAGACTGGCGATCACAGGGCCGGAAAGGGAACCGGAATGAAATTGCCGGCAAACGATTTGTAGGCCGCAAAGACAGCCTGATCAGCGATGGAAGCGAAAAGCAGCAATTTACACCATTTAATTTCCGGACCTACCGCTACATCCAATTGGTAGTACAAACCAAAGATGAACCTTTAGTGATAGACGATCTTTACGGTTCAGCCACCGGTTATCCCTTTAAATACGAAGCCAAATTTGAGTCGGACGATAAACAAATTGACACGATATTGCAGATTGGCTGGCATACCGCCCGATTATGTTCATGGGAAACCTATATGGATTGCCCCTATTACGAACAGCTGCAATATATCGGGGATACCCGGATACAGGCAATGGTTTCGTACTATAACAGTGGAGACGACCGCCTGGCCCGGAATGCCATCAACCTGCTCGACCATTCGCGCATGGCAGAGGGTATCACACAAAGTCGTTATCCGACAGCTGTGCCCCAGCAAATACCAACTTTTTCGCTCTGGTGGATAGGTATGCTGCGCGATTACTATTATTACTGCAATGATAGCCGATTTGTGGCCGACAAACTACCCGGCGTCGAGCAAGTACTCAACTTTTTTAGTCGTTATCAGCAGGACGATGGCTCATTGAAAAATGCACCTTACTGGGAATTTACCGATTGGGCCGATGGCAAAGATTGGGGTGCAGGTACTGCGCCAATGGGGGCCAATGGCAATTCGTCGGTACTGGATATGCAATTGCTTTGGGCCTACCAGGTAGCTGCGGGATTGGAACATGATCTCGGGAGTCCCGAAAATGCAGCTAAATATGCCAGGGCAGCCGCGCAACTAAAAGCAACCATACAGGCTAAATACTGGGTAGCATCGAAAAACCTGTTCGCCGATCGGCCCGAAAAAGATGTTTTCTCGCAACATGCCAATGCCCTTGCCATTCTGAGCGGGCTTGCTAATGAAGCGCAGGCTAAAGCGATAAGTGATAAACTGCTCACCGATACCACATTGGTGCAGGCATCGATCTACTTTAAATATTATGTGAACCAGGCGATGGTAAAAACAGGGCATGGCAATGATTATATCAATTGGCTTGGGATCTGGCGCGATAATATCAAAATGGGCATGACCACCTGGGCCGAAATGTCGGATATCAGCGGAACAAGATCGGATTGCCATGCCTGGGGTTCGAGTCCGAATATTGAACTGTACCGAACGCTATTGGGAATCGACAGCGATGCTCCCGGTTTCAGTAGGATCAAAATTGAACCGCACCTGGGTGCTTTTACGCATATCGGCGGTTCGATACCACACCCGAAAGGTGATGTTACGGTGAGGTATGACAAGGACGGCAATTCATGGAAGATTAACTTGCAAATACCGCAGGAAACAACCGGAACATTAATTTGGAAGGGTAAAACTTATATATTAAAACCCGGTTATAATAGTCTTGTATTTTAATAATTGATCAACCTGAGAGGCTTCATCACAATCGCAAACCAATGAGCTGGATCACAATAGGCGTCATTGTATATTTTCTCGCCATAGTTGGGGTATGCGTGCGAATTATTTATGATACCCGGACAGTCGATAAAGCTTTGGCTTATATATTGGTGGTTCTTTTTGTGCCGATTTTAGGTGTCGCTATCTATTTTTCTTTTGGTATCAATTACCGGCAGGAAAAGCTTTACAGTAAAAAGATCGTCAAAGACAAAGCAGCGTTAGCCGATCTGCGACGCCGGATGACCTTCGAAACTGAAAAAGCATGGATCAGCAATGAGCCAGCCATTCAAAAGCATAAAAAGTTAGCTCTTTACCTGTTAAATGACGGCATGAGCCCTTTGTCGGCCGGCAATAAAGTTCAATTGCTGATCAACGGTGAAAATAAATTCCCGGCGGTGCTAACAGCTTTAAAGAATGCCAAAAATCATATCCATATCCAGTATTATATTTTTGAGGATGGTGAAATAGGTTCGCAGATAAAAGATATCCTGGTTGAAAAGGTGAAAGAGGGGCTCGAGGTGCGTTTTATTTATGATGATTTTGGCAGCAGCTCGATCAGGAAAGAATTTGTAGCAGAGTTGACCGAAGCCGGTATTCAGGCTTTTCCTTTTTACAAGGTGCACTTTATTTTGCTGGCTAACCGGGTCAATTACCGGAATCACCGTAAAATGATCGTGATCGACGGCGAAATCGCCTTTACCGGTGGCATCAATGTTTCAGACAGGTATATCAACAAACCCGGCCAGTTGTTTTGGCGCGATACCGATGTGATGATACAGGGGCCGGGCGTAAATTACCTGCAATACCTGTTTATCTGCGACTGGAACTTTTGTTCGGGGAAGCAATTAGTATTAGAGGCAGGTTATTTTTGTAATGATGTGTCGCCCGAAGGTGACGCAACAGTGCAAATTGTAGCCAGTGGTCCCGATTCAGATCTGCCAACGCTGATGTATTCGATGATCGAAACCATTAACCTTGCGGAAAAAGAATTGCTGATAACCACACCCTATTTTATCCCGGGCCGTGGGGTGCTTGATGCCTTGCAGGTAGCTTCAAGAAGTGGAGTATTAATAAAATTGCTGGTCCCTGACCGATCTGATTCCTGGCTGGTCAACGCTGCAGCCCGTTCGTATTATGCCGAACTGTTGGAATCAGGTGCCGAAGTTTACCTTTATCAAAAAGGTTTTGTACATGCCAAGACACTTGTTTCTGATGGCGAACTGGCCATTGTAGGTACGGCAAACATGGATCATCGGAGCTTCGAACTTAACTTTGAAGTGAATGCTATGATCTACGACAAGGCAATTGCACAGGAATTAAGATCTGTTTTTTACCAGGACATCCTGGACGCAAAAAAGATCGATCCCGAAAAATGGAAAGCAAGGTCGGTCTACCGTCAAATGCCCGAAAAAGTAGCGCGCCTGTTCTCAGGCCTGATATAGCCCCGAAAACAAGCGCGCGAAAAATCTTTGAAAAAAAAATTAAGCCGGTTCAACAACAACAGCAGTGCCATAAGCCAGCACTTCGGTAATGCCCTGCATAATTTCGTTGGCGTCATAACGCATATTGATAACGGCATTAGCACCCATTACCTGGGCATGCTGTATCATTAATTGGTAAGCTTCTTCGCGTGTGTTTTCGCATAGCTCCACATAAATTGATAATCTGCCGCCAAAAAGCGATTGAAAACCGCCGGCGATATTGCCTAATGCACTACGGCTGCGAACCGTAACTCCGCGTACCAAACCTAACTGTTTGGTGACTTTATATCCCTCCAGAGCAATACTGGTAGTAACTAATGTGTGATCCATGGTCTTTTAAGTTTTAGGAATTGGATGGGTAAATTGTTGATTTGTTACCAAATATAACGGAATTTCGTCTGATAATACACTGGTTTCGCGCCCTAAAAACTTAAAGTTTCCTAGGTTTAAACAATACTTTCCAGCATCCCGATATATAATTTGATACCATCCCTGATCTCTTCCACATAAATAAACTCGTCGGCTGTATGGGAGCGGCCCGAATCACCTGGACCTACTTTAAGTGAAGGAATATCCAATAACGACTGATCTGAGGTGGTAGGAGAGCCGTAGGTAGTGCGGCCCAATTTGATACCCGCCTGTACGATAGGATGGTCTTTATCGATCTTTGAAGGCTTCAGCCTGATCGATCTTGGCGTCACTTCACTCTTAACGTGGCTGCGTATAATTTCCAATACCTCTTCATTTCGATAAGCATCGGTTACACGTACATCTACGGTATAGGTGCAGGTGGCAGGAACTACGTTATGCTGCGAGCCTGCATTGATAATAGTAACAGACATTTTTACCGGACCGAATACCTCCGATTCCTCAGGAAAGCGGAAACTCCGGAACCAGTTGATATCGTTGATGGCTTCATAAATTGCGTTCACGCCTTCTTCCCTTGCCGCATGACCTGATTTTCCATGGGCTACGCAATCCAGTACCATCAGTCCTTTTTCTGCAATAGCCAGTTGGGTTAAAGTAGGCTCGCCAACAATGCCAAAATCCAGTTTGCCTAATTCAGGGATGATCAATTCAAGGCCGTTAACACCCGATATTTCCTCTTCAGCTGTAGTTGCCAGTACCATGTTATATTTCAGATCGGTCTGTTCATAGAAGTAAAGGAAAGTCAGGATCAATGAAACCAGGCAGCCACCTGCATCATTACTCCCAAGTCCATAAAGCTTGCCATCCTCCACAGTTGCCGCAAAAGGGTCGCGTGTGTAGCCTGAATTGGGTTTAACGGTATCGTGATGCGAATTCAGCAGGATTGTTGGTTTTGCTGCATCGTAGTATTTATTCTGTGCCCAAATATTGTTGATCTTGCGTTGTGTTATTACCCCCCGGTCATTTAAAAATTTTTCGATCAGATCGGCGGTAAGGTTTTCTTCGCGACTAAAAGAAGGGATAACGATCAATTGTTTTAGCAGTTCTACTGCCTGTTCGTAAAGTTGTTCGGTGCCTGTCATGTATATTAGTAGATATCCCGTTTAGCGATGGACAAAAGTAAAGGATTTTTAGATGTAAGAGCTCATCAGGCAAATAATTACGTCATCGGCTGATCATGTTGCAGGTTGCGTGTGCATTGGCTTTGCAATTTTCTCTGAAAATACGTTTATTGTAAATCTAATCCATCAATCACATGCAAAGACGCGATTTTTTGAAAACGGGTTCCATTGCCGGCCTTACTACGCTGGTAGCTGCTTCTTGTACAACGCCTTCAACTGAACATAAAAGTGATGGTACAGAACCATCTTTTTCTGATGACTTTGAACTGAACGAGATCAGTATTGATGCCCTTCAGCAAAAGATGAAAAGCAAGGAGCTTACTTCAAGGTCTATAACTGAAAAATACCTTAAACGCATTGCAGCTATTGATAAGGCCGGTCCGAAGCTGAATGCAGTAATCGAGTTGAACCCGGATGCGCTGAACATCGCCGACGCGATGGATAATGAACGCGCTGCCGGTAAAGTGCGCGGTCCAATGCATGGTATACCGGTATTGATCAAGGATAATATCGATACAGGTGATAAGATGATGACCACTGCCGGAGCTTCTGCCCTGATTGGCAATATTGCAAAAGAGGATGCCTTTATCATTAAAAAACTGCGGGCAGCAGGTGCTGTAATATTGGGTAAAACCAATCTGAGCGAATGGGCCAATTTCAGATCGACGCGATCTACCAGCGCCTGGAGCAGCAGGGGAGGGCAAACGAAATCGCCTTATATACTTGATCGTAACCCAAGCGGATCGAGTGCAGGGTCAGGTTCGGCAGCAGCAGCAAACTTAAGTACGATCACTATAGGAACTGAAACCGACGGATCGATCGTTTCACCTTCATCTGTTAATGGCCTGGTGGGTATAAAACCAACGGTTGGTTTATGGAGCCGTACAGGTATTATACCGATATCAAAAACCCAGGATACCGCCGGGCCAATTGCCCGCACCGTAAAAGATGCGGCGATTTTGCTGGCTGCCTGTGCCGGTGTCGACCCGAAGGATAGTTATACCGCAGCCAGCCAGGGAAAGGCTTTGGCCGACTACACCAAATTTTTAGACGCCGATGGTTTAAAAGGCAAACGAATAGGTGTTGAGAAAGACGGATTGCACACCAATTTTTATGTCGATGCCCTGTTTAATGAGGCGATAGCATTGCTAAAAAGTAAAGGTGCCACAATTGTTGAAGTTGAGGTGTTTAAAAATATCAAAAAAGCTGGTCAGGATGAATTTACCGTTTTGATTTATGAGTTTAAAGATGGTGTCAATAATTACCTGGCAAAAGCCGGCAGCAAAGTTAAATCGCTGGCAGACGTCATCGAATTTAACAACAAGAATGCGGCAACAGCAATGCCATTCTTTAAACAGGAAACCCTGGAACTTGCCAATAAAAAGGGTGATCTGAACTCGAAAGAATACCTTGATGCGGTAAACAATACCACAACGATTACCCGCGGTGTGATCGATAAATTGTTGAAGGATAATAAACTGGATGCGATTGCTGCACCAACCAACGGCCCGGCGGTTTGCATCGATCTGGTAAATGGAGATTATGACAACGGCTATTCTTTTTCGGGCCCCGCAGCGATGGCTGGTTATCCGCATATTACGGTGCCCATGGGTTTTGTTCATGGCTTGCCGGTTGGCCTGTCATTTATTAGTACAGCCTATGACGAAGCCGGAATCATTAAATTAGGTTACGCCTACGAACAAGCCTCGAAGAAGCGGGTCCCGCCGAAATTCGTCAGGGATTTGTTGTCAGGCAACGGGAAGTAGTTAACTGGTATTAGTTATTGATAGCTAACTGGCAGCTATTTCTCAATACCCAATAATTGTTAAATTGCCGACCAAATCATCTTTATGGAGTTTGGAAGGATTGATCCCAATCAGTTACCATTTATTGACTTTAGTCTGCCGGCCGATTCGCCAATAACTACTGCCATCCTTCGGGCGGCAGACCGCGTCAATGATTTGCCGGTACATATTGGCTGTGCCAAATGGGGCCGCAGGGAATGGAAGGGCTTGTTATATCCACCAAAAACCCGGGAGGCCGATTATTTAAGTGAGTACGCGAAGCACTTTAATAGTATTGAGCTAAACGCTACTTTTTATAAAATATATAAACCCGAAGCAATAGCCAATTGGCGTGAGCAGGTTGCCGGGAATCCCGGATTTAAATTTTGCCCAAAATTTGCACAACGGATCAGTCATATCCGAAGGCTAAAGAATGCTGAAGAATTGACTACCCAATATTACGAGGGTATCATGGCCTTTGGTCGGCATCTCGGCCCCTTGTTCCTGCAACTCGCAAATAATTACCTGCCTAAAAACTTTCCCGATCTTAAACTTTACCTGGAACAACTGCCGAAAGATGTACCCGTTTTTGTTGAAGTGCGGCATAAGGACTGGTTTGGTATCAAAGAAAACTACGATAAGCTTTTCGGTTTATTGCAGGATTTAAAACTGGGTGCGGTTATTACCGACAGTGTTGGTCGCCCTGATGTTTTACACATGGCTCTGCCTACTCCCCACGCTTTTATCCGTTTTGTGGGTAACGGCTTGCATCAAACAGATTACCTGCGAATCGATTCCTGGGTAGATAGAATCAGAACCTGGCAGAAGCAGGGCCTGCAATCGCTTTGGTTTTTTGTTCATCAGCACGATGAGCGACATACGCCGATATTAGCTGATTATTTGATCGGAAAGCTCAATGAAAGGCTTGGTTTGAATCTGCTTAGACCCCGGTTTGTCGTCGATTAAAAATAACCTACGATAAAAATTATCGGATTTAAAGCTATTTTATTTATTTTCAAAAACTGAACTTATTATCATGAGGATACTTTTAGCAATACTTTGTCTGGCACCATTGTTAAGTTTCGCCCAACCCAATAGCCGCCAAATAACTGGCTTATGGGTTAAATACAAAGCCGAAATGAAAGATGGTAGCCGCATTATTGACCGGCAAAATAGCAGCGAGCAATTTTTGGATTATCAATTTAATGATTCAGGAACCGGAAAAAAAGGTACCGATCCGCTATTTGATCCTTCAAACGTATTTTACTCTTTAAAAAAGGACACCATCACCATTAATTATCAGCGGTGGGTGATGGAAAAAACCTTCCCGGATACATTAAAGATCAGGCAGGTATCTGCTGATACTGATCTTTCGGAAGTAAGGGTATTGTATTTTGTCAATGTAAATCGTGCGCGATTAGGCTATAAAGGTTCATTTGATGCGGTACTGCACGATTCGGTATATAAAGCCACGACTTTGCTGTTCCCTCAATGCAAGGACCGATTAGATGATTTGCTAACCAATTTGCATTTTAATGATGTTAGCGGCACCTTATTGCTTCATTTTGTAGTTGATAAAAATGGGAAAGTGCAGGAGTACGGCAACAGCCCTAATGATAGTATCCCGGCAAAATTGAAGGCGAGTGTTCAAAAGGCGTTTGAAAATAGTACCTGGATTCCTGGAATGTTGACATACCGGACTGTAAATGTGGCTGTCGACATTAAATTGAGTTTTATTCAACTAGAAATTGAAGGCGACAAGATAGAACGTTTATTGGTGAGTTACCCCTTTATGCCCGTGATTGAACAATTGGGCAATAAAGTAAACAGTGTCGGGCTTGAAGCAAGCAATTCATTTTTCAACACGGCTGCTGATGAAATGAAAAAGGGCAATTTCGCTAGTGCTGCCGAATATTTTGGGCAATGTATTGAGATCAACCTTAAAGCCTATTATTTGCGGGCTGAATGCTATCAGAAACTTGGGCAGCTCGCTAAAGCTATTGCTGATTGGAAATACCTGGCGAGTCTGGGGCAGGTGAAAGCAAAGCACTATCTGGAAAAAAATGACCACAAATAATAAAAGCTTTTTTTTGTATCCCTGTTTTAACGCTATCTGAAAATGTTTATCTTTAAATAACCAACCTTAACACGATGAAATATTTCCTATTGTTTATCTTTCTCCCACTGATCTCACTTGCACAATCAAAAGACGAAATGCTGCAAGGCACCTGGGTTAAAGTTAAAGCCGAAATGAAAGATGGCAGCAGAATTGTTGACCATCATGGTTGCGGAATGGATTTTATTAAATACAGTTTCAATATTGATGGCTCTGCAACGCTAACTAATGATGTACTGTTTGATGGATTTCAGACGCGCTACAAAATAATGGGCGATAGCCTGGTCATAGGCGGCACGATTTATAACTTGCTGGGTTTAACAAAGGACACTTTAAAGGTTTCTTTTTTTTTAATGGGCGCCGAAGATAGCCAATTGCCACTTTATTATTTCGTTAAAGCTTTTGCCGGCAATGCAACACCCGGAGCAACATTTGATCCTGCATTAAAAGATTCTGTTTACCAGGCAAATAATGTTTTCTTTCCACGGTGTAAGGGCTCGTTTTCTGAATTCAATCATTCGCTACAGGGTAAATATGATAACGGCTCTGTAAGGGCTAGTTTTGTTATTGATAAAAAGGGTAAAGTCAAAAACTTCACTATCATTCAATTGGATTCTGTTTCGAAGACTTTTGCAAAAAGCATCGGAAATGTTCTGGGCGACCTAAGCTGGATTCCAGCCCAAAAAAATAAACAACCTGTAAATAGCCTGGTGCAATTGACTATAAAAACTGGTTTTAAAAAATATGGCAATAATAATAATTACGGCATGAACTCTATGGCACTAACCTATGATTTTTTGCCAAAGGCACCATATCCACCGATTGACAGGGATGAGGCTGAAGCTGCAAATGAATATTTTAAAAATGCCCTGAATCAGGTTAATAGTGGTAACAACGAAAAAGCTGTTGAATTTTTAACCAAATGTATCGAGATCGATAACATTTACTTAAGCGCCTATTCTTTAAGGGCATTGGTTTATTCGCATCTTGGTAAAAGCAAAGAAGCTTGTAAAGATTGGAGCACGTTAGCCAGTCTTGGGCAGGTGTCAGGGGCTAAAAACCTCGCGAAATTTTGCAAGTAAATTTGTATCTGCGGTTTTTGTAAACCTGCGTTCCGCGAACTGCGTCAGCACGATAAAAAAAAATAGCTTTGTTTTTTATTATTTTTATTTAGATATTTATCTAAATATACAAACGATATAAAAACGTGAATACGCTATTCAAAGCATTAAACGATCAAACCCGAAGGGATATACTGGAGCTTTTGCAAGAAAAGGATATGACAGCAGGCTACATTGCCGATAAATTTGCCATATCTAAACCAAGTATCTCGCACCACCTTGACCTGTTGCGGCAGGCTGGCCTGGTTTTGTCTGTTAAAGAAGGACAATTTATCTATTACTCGCTCAACACGACGGTCATGGATGAAATGC
>CAIPDP010000068.1 GCA_903863845.1 uncultured Mucilaginibacter sp.
ATACTTTCCAGGATCGTGTTTCGTTCCTCGAGCGCCTCGGAAGCCGCTGTCAATGCCTTTTTTCGATCGGTTATGTCCCGCATATAAATAGATAATCCTTTGCGGGCCGGGTAAGCAGTAATATCTAACCACCTTTTTATAGAAGGATTAAAGAATTCATATTGAACGACCTTGTTTGTTCTTAATGCTTTATGATATTTATGATAGGACGTGCCATTAATGGATTCGGGATACACATCCCATAAATTTTTATTAATCATCTCGTCACTGGATTTACCAAGGATCTTTTCAGCCCGGTTGTTCCAGTAAGTGATCACCCAGTTTTCGTCCACAGTGAAAAAAACATCGTCGATACTTTCAAGGATCGTATTTTTTTCCTCCAAAGCCTGAATACTCGCAATCTCGGCTTTTTTTCGATTGTCAATATCCTGTATGCTTCCGTAAGTTCGAATACAAATGCCATCCGCAAACTCTGCTTCAACAATTATCCGAGCCCATTTCATATTATCTTTAGCGGTAACTATCCTTATTTCAATATCGCCTGCGGTGCCATTTTCCGCGGCTTTTGCCATAACCTCATAGATTGCTTCGCGATCGTGCCCTTCATGGATGAAGTTAAGAGCGGTTTCTGTATCCGGCTGGTAATCAGACTCAACTTCTAGTATTTCCTTCGCTATATCTGACAAGTAGATAGAATTATTTACCTGGTGCACCTCCCAGCTTCCGATCCGGGCTAGTGTGTTGGCTTTAGTAAGCAATTCTTCCAGCTCTATTTTTTCGGTCACATCTTTGGCAGCGCAATAAATGTCGCCCTGCTCTGAAGCTCCCGTTGATGTCCAGGCCAGCCATTTTATTTTGCCTGTGCCGGTAACGTATCGGTTCTCAATATAATAGCTGGGTTGGCCAGAGATAACGTTTTGTAATTCAGCGGAAGTTTTATTCCGGTCAATGGGCAATATGAATTCGGTAAACGGTTTCGAAAGCAATTCCTGTTCGCTATACTCGAGAATGGTACACATAGCAGGGTTAACCCGTTTAAAAAAGCCATCAACGTTGAGGATACAAAGAATGTCAGGCGTAAAATTAAATACCTGGTTAAGTTGTTGTTCAACCAATTTACGCTTGATCAATGCGGCATATTGGCGTCCAAATTGCTCGAATAGTTTCGTATAAACAGGATTTATTGTTTCTTCTGCATCAGAACCTAATACTAAAATACCTTCCAGCGTATTTTCATGGTTTAGCGGAACAATATAAGCCGATTTTAAACCTGCATTGATCGCAGCTTCGTAACGAAGTAACTTTTGGCCGCTTTGGTGATTCCAAAAAACAACAGGCAATAGGGTATTATTAAATTCAGCCGCCTGGCCCAGCGGTATGGCTTTTTGGTATTTGCTATCCTCGTAAAAAGCTTTCATCCCATCGTTTGTGATGTATTTCGCAACCAGGTCTGCGCTTGTTTTATTGCTATTAGTAAGCCAAATTTCCGCCATAGCAAATGACCCGAAATTAGCCAGATGTTTCAATGACTGCTTCAATGCCGGTCTGAGGTCTTCTGATTCAGCAAATATTTTTCCGATTTCAGCATTCAGGGCTTGTTGTATTTCAGCATTTTTTTGCTCCGTAAAGTCCCTTTCAACAGCAATCAAATGGCTGTAAATTCCTTTATCATTATTTACCGGTACAAGTGAAAATTGTTTCCAATACTCTTCCCCGTTTTTTCGATAGTTGATAATTGCACCTGTAAATGGTAGGCCTTTTTCAACCGCGTTAATTGCCTGGATGATAACATTTTTATCAGATCTCGGCCCTTGTAAAACTCCGGGTGTTTTACCTATCATTTCTTCGGCTGTGTATCCGGTCATTTCGGTAAAGGCTTTATTTACATATAAAACTTTGGGGCCGTCTTTCTCGTAGGACTTTGCTTCAGTTATGATCACCGCATCGGTAATATTAGTAGCCACAGATTCGAGCAGCCTTAAATGTTCTTCTTCCTGACGTTGTTTGGTAATGTCCTGGGTTGCGCCTATAACACTGATACCAACACCCTGTTCGTCTCTTACTATCACAGCCGTTTCGCGTACATAGGCATATTCCCCGCAAGCTTTTCTTAGGCGAAATTCCTTGGTTAAACGGGACCTTTTACCAAATTTTAGTTCGTTGCTATCGAATACTGCCTTTTCAATGTCTTCAGGGTGTACATGTTCCAATAAAAAATGGAGACTATTTTCATAAACGCCTGATTCGTGCCCAAATAGCTTTTTAAAGTTATCAGAATAGAAAACAGCATCAGTTTCAAGGTTCCATTCCCAGATGACATCATTTGTTGCTTCAGTCGCTTTGTCAAACCGGTCTTTACTCAGTTTAATTTCCCGTTCGCGCCGGTCGTTTTCCAAAATAATACGCAGGATGTTGACAACCCGCTCAGTTACCTTTTGCTCATTGACAGTAGGCTGCCTCTCATATTTTGAAAAACTGGAAAATGTTGCGATGATCTTTCCGTTTCCGCCGAATATCGGAAATGACATGCAGGCTTTTATGCCAATTTCTGCTGCAGCATCTTTAAACCTTGGCGACAGTAAAGGAGCTTTTTGAATATCCGCTATTATAATTGACTGTTTCTGGCACGCCGCTAACGAACATGGTCCATAATTTTCACCTACAGGAACACCATTTACCATTGCTAAACAGTTAGGCGGCAAACCTGGAGAAGATATATTATATAATAGCCCATTCTTATTTTCAAGCACCGAATAAATCAGATCCGGGTGGAGCTGATTCAAGCCAAGTAAGTAGGCGTCAAACGCTTCAGACAGATTGCACTCAGTTCCGGTACATTTTTCAAGCAGATCCCTTTCGAGCCGGTCCAACTCGTTAAAATAATACTGTTCGGTAACGTCGTTAACCATAGTCAAAGCCATCTTCCGACCATTTTGTATAACCAGCTGTCCGTTAAGGTCGACCCATATAATATCCCGGTTTTTGGTCATGTGTCGCCTGGTGGCCCTAAATAAATACTCGTGCTCAATAGTCGAAATAATGTAATTGATGTTGAGTTCGTTATCGCCGGGAACCCACAGGTTTTGTACTTCTAATTTCAGGAATTCTTCCCTGCTGTAACCGTATTTACTGATCGCTGCAGAGTTGCAATCGACAAAGCGACTTGTCTGAAGATCCCATAAAAGGACTGGCAGCGGACTGTTTTCAAAAAGGTTCCAGTATTTTTGTTCCGATTCAGCCGATTTAGCCGCGTGTTTTTTTGAAGCCGTTATGTCCCTGGCGAAGCCAAAACGAATTCGGTCTTCCCCATCCCATTTTGAAGTCCAGCTGAGATCGACGACAGCACCGCTTTTATTCAGGTAACGGTTCTCGAAGTTGATGATATCGTTGCCCTGCATTAGCCATTGTGCCTTTTTTAGGGTAGCATCTTTATCATCAGGATGTATAAAATCAAATAGGTATTTGCCTATCATCTCCGTTGGATGATATCCTAAAATAACTTCTGAAGCAGCACTGATCTGGACGATACGCCCATCTTCATCGAGTGCGCAAGCCATGTCTGGCGACATTTCCATCAGTTTATCAAACCTGGAAAGTGCTCTTTCTGATTGCGAATCGAATACTTTTGTTACCTGCATAATTAAATCTAATTTAAACAAATTAATTGTTTAACTAATATATAAATATAGGAGTACGACGGCTTTGCGTGCTAATAAAGGCTAAGCCATAAGGATAAATTACTGAGTTTGTATTGGTTAAAGCTGCTGATGGGCTTTATTTTTACAATTTTCAACTTATAAAGGATTTAAAAAATGACCGAAGACATCTTTAATTGTATTTTATCTACCGGTAGTATAGTCGGATCCGATTTAAGCTGGATGATTTTAACTTTTCTTTTTACGATATATAAATGAACTGTTTTGCCCTATTTTTAAAAATATGCATGCTGGTATAATTTATTTGAAATGTTTGGGTATTATAGCTGATACATAATTTTAGCTATGTTTGTGCGACCGTTAAATAAGGTAAAATACCTGCAAATATTAAATGCTGAGCATCAACGAGATCAAAAAACCTATTGC
>CAIPDP010000069.1 GCA_903863845.1 uncultured Mucilaginibacter sp.
CCGACAGTTGAAGACGATGTGGTGATCTATGCAGGGGCAACAATTTTAGGGGGAGATACCATTGTTGGTAGAGGAAGTGTAATTGGCGGCAACGTTTGGCTCACAAAAAGTGTCCCGCCAAACTCAAAAGTTTACCATACCCAGGAAATTAATGTTCACAGCGAAAATATAGGGCATTGATCTATAGCTTCAATATCGAAAATTAAAAATAATGTGAAGGAAGTTGTCAGTACATCTGACCTTTGCAACCTCACAAATTACATTAACAACCTCGACACATGGCCGGTATCATAGACCTGATAGGCAACACTCCCTTAGTAGAACTGAAACGACTCAATCCAAATCCCCGCGTTAGGATCTATGGGAAACTTGAAGGAAATAACCCAGGGGGTAGTGTAAAAGACCGCGCTGCGCTCAACATGATACGCAGCGCAATGGAGCGGGGAGAAATTAAACCAGGCTATAAATTAATTGAGGCTACAAGCGGCAATACCGGCATAGCACTTGCCATGATCGCTTGCCTGTTTGATGTAGAGATAGAACTTGCGCTCCCCTCAAACTCTACCCGTGAACGAACACTGGCAATGGAAGCATTTGGAGCAAAGGTTACTTTATTAGAAGGAATTGAAGCCTGTCGTGATTATGCCGAAGCAAAAGCGGCAACAGGCGAATATTTCATTCTCAACCAGTTTGCTAATCCCGACAACTATAAAGCGCATATCAAAACAACCGGGCCTGAAATTTGGCGCGATACCGAAGGAAAGATCACTCATTTTGTGAGTGCTATGGGTACTACGGGCACAATTATGGGTTGCTCGCATTATTTAAAAGAAAAAGATCCGGCAATTCGCATCGTTGGCTGCCAACCAACCGAGGGTTCGTCGATACCGGGAATCAGGCGCTGGCCTGAAGCCTACCTTCCCAAAATATTTGAGCCTTCCAGGGTCGACGAAGTAAGAGACATCAGCCAATATGAGGCTACCGAAATGGCCCGGCAATTAGCCCGGGTTGAAGGTATTTTTGCCGGCATGAGTAGCGGTGGAGCGGCTGCGGCAGCTATCAAACTGGCAACCGAACTGGATGAAGGTATAATTGTGTTTATTTGTTGCGACCGGGGTGATCGTTACTTAAGCAGCAACCTGTTTGGATGATAGAGTTATCAACATTTCAGCACTGGGAAACTGCTTTTTTTATCCTTTTGTTGAAAAAAAATATTATGAAATATTTAAAAAATATCACTTCTCGTTGTGCTTAGCCTTTATATTTGTAACAGATTCATTTTTATTAATCTAATAACCACACCGCGTTCTTTATGGTTTAATTATGAGTTCAGTTAATTATTGAGAAGAAGAGAGAAAGCAAAACTTTCTCTTTTTTTTGTCCTGATGCGAATATAATAATATGCCATTTCTGCATATTGTGTGCGCAAACATATTGAAATTTATATTTGATTTTGCTATTTTTTATGGTAGCTTAATTGAACCAATAAGCACAGTTTTTGCAGCCGATAAATCTCCAATTCTTGTTGTTTTGATTAAACAATAGCTTACGAACCGGTTACTATAAATTGCATCTTGTTGCTTTTTTTTACCAGTAATGGTAAATCTGTCGTAAAAGCGATTTCTGCATAATTTTCAGATCAACAAGCATTCAAACACCAATGCTTTTATAGATTATGGCCCTGTAACAGATGGTTCCCAGGGCTTTTTTGCAGATACCGGTAAAGTTTTTTTTAAATTTACCTTCGCAGCCTTTGGTCGATCAATTGATCAAGATGACCCAGGCCTTGATCAAGGTAACTCGCATCCCCCGATATTTTCGACAAAGTGAACCCACCCTCAATAATAGCGATCATGAGGGAAGCAAAATCATTACTGTTAATATCATCTTTAAATTCACCCTGCAATTTACCCTGCTGTATAATGGCTGAAATACTTTTGTGCCAACGTAAAAGTGCGTCTTTAACCTTCGCTTTTAACTCTGGATGGGTATCATCGGCTTCAGCACCAGTATTGATGATCGGGCATCCATCCGCCAGCACGGGTGATTGCTGGCCATTACGATAAACGGTAACAAAAGCTTTTAATTTGCCCGAGGCACTGCGTTCTGTAGCCTGCAAGGCTCTTACCTGTTCAACCAGTTTGGCCATATTGTGACCAAATGCCTCGATTGCAACCTCATCTTTATCCACAAAATTGCCATAGATCGAACCCTTAGTAAGGCCGGTGGCTTCTGTCATGTCTGTTAATGAAGTTCCTGCATAGCCTTTGCGATTAAATAAGGCTGCGGTTTTTTCGGTGATAAATGCTTTTGTTCTGCTGGCTTTACTCATGTTTAAATATAGTAAAATACCAATAGGTATTAAATTATTTTGGCAAATCCTAATATTACAGTCGTCAAAATTATCACAACAAAAACTCCGGTCATCACGTAACTCCAGCGATTGGCAAAATTAAAGGTCCAGCCCAGTGCCCTTGGAACAATGATTCGGTTATCAAGTTTATTGAAATAAAAAATACCGTATCTGTAATTTGAAGGATCGTCAATCGGTTCCTTGTGAAAATGCGTTTTTATTTTTTGCCGTTCAAATCATCGAGCTTCTTCCTTGTTTCGGGAGTTTCCTTAAGTGATAGCGCCTTTTCATAAGCTGCGATAGCTTTTGCTTTTTCTTTTTGGGCCTTATAAAAGTCGCCCAGGCTTTCATAAGCATTAGCACTTTTCGGATAGTTCTTAATATTCATTTGAAGCAATTGCGAAGCTTTCAGAGGCTGCCCTGATCCCTGTAAATAGCCTGCGTATCCATTAATTAGCTCCTCAGGAGGGAACTGGGTGTAACCCAGGCGTTTTGATATTTCCCGGTAATGCTCAGTAAATCCTATTGCAGCATCCGTATGGTTCTGTTTATCAAGCAACTGGTCAAATACCCACTGAGGTGTTTTATAATAATTAAAAATAAAATGCAGTCCGTCATATTCGGTGATCAGCGGCGAGGAGCCATGATCATCGTTTTTGTAATAGCTATAACCAAAATTCAAGCCGTTACTTTTGTTTCGCTTTAAAATGTCTTTTAAAAGCAAAATTGATCGGATATGGAAAGTAGTACCGGTTGTATCTACCCTTACCTGCAGGGTATCCATCCCCGATGGCATCGTATTGGCAATGCCCATATAAAGGTATTGATCATCAAATTTCTGCTTTTCAAAAGCTGTACGTGCCTGATTTAGCAGTTTTTGTTTATCCCACCACATGCTGGGATCCACAGCGATGCAGGCATTAAAAAGCCTGGAATGATTGACCAGGATGTTCATTACTGTCAAGCCTCCGAATGAATGACCGATCAGCATCTTGTAGGGCGCCACCGGGTAAACTGAATCAACATGCGGTATCAACTCATTCTGCATAAAGGAGACAAATTTTTCTCCGCCCCCTGAAGTTTTCAAATCGTCGCTTTTGCTTCCGTCCGGATAAAGCAGTGAATGCGTTGGCGTCAGATCGCGGGTTCGATCGGTATTGGGTATGCCAATAATGATCATGTCAGGGCATACGGCGTTTGCTGCCAGGTGTTTAACGATACCGCTTACGGATGCAAAATGATCATCACCATCTAATAAATAGAGGACTGGGAAATGCGTGCTGGTATCCTTTGCGGCAGCCGGTAAGTAAACCCAAATTTTTCGTTCTTCGCCAAGTACCTTAGAATAAATACTGTCGATCTTCCCAATTTCAATTCGGTTCGAAGGGGCCGGATGGCGGCATGAAAATAGCAACAGCACAAAAAACGGCAGTGTCAATCGCCTCATAAACAGCTAATTTTGTTTATACTAAACTATCGATAATATCGGCATTTAACAAGTTGCATAGCTATCTGCTTAATCGATGGTGGAAAGCTATATACCTGGCCTTTAAAAAACATTATTGGCAGGAGTGATAACACCTATTATTTTGCAGCACCAAGACTTAGTGTTTAGGACTTAGGGCTCAAGACTCACTTACCGCTCCATCTAAACCATTTGATGCCGAGTGTAGCAAAAACGATGGTATAGGCCATAGTTAGCATCAAAGCACCGGTAGCCTGTAAATTCCATTTGGAGGGCTCGAAACTATAGGCGAGAATTGTTTTCACCGTACCATAAGGCGACCAATCGACGATCTTTTTAAAATCAATACCAAAATAGTCAAACTGTCCCAGCATGCCTGTCATTATAAATGCCAGGTAGATCAGTCTTGTAGTAGAACTTACGGTTTCGGGCGTTTGTACGCGACCAACGATTGCCTGTCCAAGACTAAGGTATAGTGCGCCACCAACAAGCGAAACAAAAAAAGTAACCAGATAACCAGCTGCAGGCATTAAAATGCCGTCTAATTGGTAGCCTGCGATAAATACCACAATAGTGAGTAGTAAGATCATCGACAGTTGAACCAGTAGCCTGCTGGCCATAATGGTCCATAAGGGCAATGGAGACACGCGCAACCGTTGAAAAACGCCTTTATCGCGGTCGCGGGCTACGGCATTTGCATAGCCCATTAATCCTATTGCTATAATTCCAAGGGTTATTCCGTTTGCCAAAACAAAGGCTCCTCCAAATTGGGGTATAAATCCTTTCCACGAAAAAACAATGATCAATGGCATCAAAATTGACATCATATTAGCGCGCCTGTTGCGCCAAAGCACGATGAAATCAGCTTTGAGCAGGGCAACTAAAACTGTCGGGGTTTTGGTTATGTTGATGGACATTATTTAATAAATATTGGGTTTAGGCTCTTATTTCCGATCCGGTTAGTGCGATAAATACATCCTCAAGCGTCACCTTTCCGCGACGCGACACGGCAATCACATCAGGATCATTGCGATGTTTATCAATTAGCATTTGGGGCGTTCCGGTGGCTATTATACTTCCATGATCGATGATACTGATACGGTCGCAAACGGCTTCCGCTTCTTCCATTGAATGGGTAGTGAGTACAACCCCGTTTCCTTTTTCACGAATACTTTCTATCCTTGACCAAAGTTGCCTTCGCGACTGCGGATCGAGACCAGATGTGGGTTCGTCCAATAATACCAGGCTGGGATCGTGAATAGTAGTAATTGCCAGTGAAACCCGTTGCTGCTGGCCCCCTGACAATTGGCCGAATTTTTTATTCTCGGCGTCC
Organism: uncultured Mucilaginibacter sp.; assembly: GCA_903863845.1. GTDB lineage: Bacteria > Bacteroidota > Bacteroidia > Sphingobacteriales > Sphingobacteriaceae > Mucilaginibacter. The sequence goes on from CAIPDP010000069.1 coordinate 5,152, forward strand.
GAGAGGTTGATCTCCTTGAGCATAGCCTGCAATTGTTGCCGGTTAAGGCTCAGCCCATAAATGCTGGCATACAATTCGAGTATCTCTGCAACATTTAACTCTGGTTGAAAACTTGTAGACTGCAATTGAACCCCCATGGCAGCACAGGCAAAGCGGGGGTTTTTCAAAGTATCATAGCCTGCCACTGTTACTGTACCCGATTGTTGCTGCGTCAAACCTTCGATAGCACTTAGCGTACTGGTCTTCCCGGCACCGTTTGGACCCAACAGCCCAAATATCTCGCCCTGTTGAACATAGAACGATACATCCTTTACCGCCTGAACATTGCCGTACCGTACATTAAGCCCCTCAACCTGAAGGATATTTTTATGATGAATATCAACCATTCAAACTTATAATTACAAAGACCTGCAAGTTTAAATTAAAAAATTGCGGCTATCAAAATTCATTGCCTTTTTATTACCGGGTGTGAACATTTCCTGTTCAGGTTTTACGTAGTCAACATTCTATGCGAAAAAACCAAAAAATACCGTGAAAACACGGGTTCATAAGTTTGATTTTATGTATTATGTTTGAGACCTTACCAGAAACTAAACTATGTCTGTATTTATACCCCGATCTAATAAAAATACATCGCGAGCTGCCGAGTATTTCCAAAAACTATCAAATGAGCTCGATATGGATAAATACAACTTACCTAAATATAAAGAACTTTATTTGCTGGCCAGTTTCCAGGCGATGCATGATACCGACCTTGCTTATTACGTTACCTACCAAAAATGTGCTATTAATGCACAATCAAAAGACCAATTACTGAATTGCATTGCACAGGAAAGTATGCTTAATTTCAAACATCCTAAGTGTTTCGATGAGCGGAATTTTCGAAGCTTTTTGCTCAAAGCGCTGGGCGAGATTAAAAAACAGCTAGAGGAAGGCACACTCGATTATTTGTTTATCTGATAAATCCACTCAATCATTTAAGTTTAACCGATCAGGCGATCGAACCTGGGATCATTTAAACGTTTTCTTCTGCCATCACCGGCATGGCTAATGAGGCTTCACCTCCTTTTGATTTCCGATACTTGCTTAAGTTGATCAGCAACACACTGCTCAATATGATCACAAGCCCGCCTATCTGCAGCAAAGAAATATGTTCACCTGCAAAGAGCACACCAAGGAACACTGCAATTACCGGATTAACGTAAGCATAAGTACTAACCTGCGTAGTTGGACGCACCTGAAGCAGCCAAACATAGGCACTAAACCCAGCGATTGAGCCAAATATGACCAGGTACAGCACTGCAAACAACGAGAGTGCTGGCACCTGTGATAGATCCAACCCATTAAATTCATGATTCAACAAACTTCCGGGTATAAATAAAAGGCCTGCTATGATCATTTGCCATGCTACATTTACTACCGCCGATCCCTCACTGGGGTGGTTTTTTGAATAGATAGAGCCACCAGACCAGCAGATTGACCCAACAATAAGCAATGCCATTGACAATAGTTTAGCACCAATATTCCCTCCGGCAAGCATATTGTCCATCTGCTCACCAAATAATAATATAACGCCGATAAAACCGATAAACAGCCCCATCAGGGTAGATCGGCTTCTGAAATTGATGGCCCAGTTTTGGCGATCAAGTAATACAAACCAAATTGGTGCAGCCGACACTAGGATAGCTACCATCGCGCTCGGTAATGTTTGCTCGACCCATATCACACAGCCATTGCCACCACCTAACAACAAAATACCCACAACTGCCGAAGTAATAAGGCTTCTTCTGTTAAATATCTTTTCGCGTTTGAAAAGAGCCCAGACCAGCATAAGGGCGCCTGCAGTTAAAAAGCGAATTGCGCCCATTAATAAAGGCGGAAAACCCTGGATGGCTATCCTGATAAAAAAATAAGTAGAGCCCCATACCAGGTAAACAGTCGCAAATGCAACGATTACCATTAGTGTTGAAGCGGGTTTGGTTTGGGCTGGAGCCATTTTATTTAATTTTTTGGTATTACCAGTTGTTGTTGTTCTTTCACCGTTTCTAAAACAATTGTTGTTCGCGTACTTAACAGATTGGGGATTTTACTGAATTTGCTGCGCATCAGTTCCATTAACGTACTTGAATCATAGGTTCGCACTTTTACCAGGTAACAATCGTCTCCGGCAACATGGTGTACTTCTTGTACCTCGGGAATTTGCGCTAATTGTTTTGCAGTATCGTTACAGCCCGGACTATCGGCAGCTTTCATAAAAATAAAAGCCAATAACTTTTGACCGACAGCCAGGGGGTTGATTCGTGCTGTATATTGTAGCAACACTTGCTTTTGCTCCAGCTTTTTTACGCGCTCCAAAACGCCTGAAGGCGCCATGCCTAATTCCCGTGCCATATCAGCATTGCTGATACGTGCATTTTCCTGCATCAGCCTTAAAATGTGCAGATCGGTTTTATCAAGCAATAATTCCTGTTCGTTAGCCATACAGTAAAAATAAATTATTACAGAATATCATTCAAATTTTATCAATAAAAAATGAATTTAATTCGACAAATCGATTACCCAATTGGCTTTCGGATTAGTTGAACAGTAGTAAAATGATAGGTAGGAAAATTAAAATATCGAAATAACCTGAAAATTGAACGGTGACGCTTTGACGATCAACCCTACATGATCGGTCGATATTAAAAACAACGATATTTGCGCAAATCTCAGCCAGCCGCCTTGTGCTCCGCTCCTTCCAAACCTTCGCGAAGTTCTTTGAGTTCGATCTCGTAAACGCGCATCCGGGCATGCAGAATATCTACTTCGGTGCGCAGCATTTGAATTTCGGTAATTAATTTTGCAGAGTCTGGCTTGTCGAGTTTTTTATCACCTGTACCAATGATCAGCCATTCGGGCGAGTATTTCAGTTGGAAACAGAGTTTTCGTATCAGGTAATAACTCATTTCCTGTTTGCGGTTGATCACTTTGCTAATAAATCCCTGGTCAACACCTATGGCGTTGGCAAGCGCCTGCTGACCACCGTGTTCTTTTACAATGATCTTCAGCCTTTTTACTATTGCATCATCTGCCATAACAGGATTTTGTACAATAATAGTCAAAGCCGCTATAAAAGCAAACAGGAATAAAAACCTTTACCAGGGTTTAATAAAAGCTCAACAAAAAGGGAATTGATTAAGCCTCGGCCGGAACGGCCTTAAGTTCGTTAACGCGAATTAAAAGAGCGCCTAATTTGGTATAATAAACAGCCAGGGTGATATCGCGGTTTTTATAATCTTCTACAAGGCCTTCTAATTCGTCTGCAACCTTTTTAACATCACTGGCTGTCATCCAATCACTCAAAAGGGCAGTCTTTATCGCATTTATTTTCAATTCAGCTGAACGCAGCATGAAAAGCGGTGGGACGTTTTTGTTGGCTCTAAGTATCTCTTCAACAGCATTGCTGCTTTTCTTTTCGTAACGAGCGATAAAATAGGTGGCAACCAGGCCTGCAACTAGAAACAGTAAAACAAATTCCATAATATCCCTAATAAATGGTGGGTTAACGACAAAACAATTGAAACCAATACTTTATGTCAATGTTTTACGTGAACGCAGTCAATAGGTTACACGCTTCGGCCGAGTTTTAGAAAAGAATTTTCAACATCAGGGTACCATCCACCCGGTAGTGGTTTTTAACTCCTGAAAATCATGCCCGATAGCTCCGGCCAAAGGAACGCCACCACAATAGGCATAAAAAACAGTCTGACTATAGTCGCCCAGTATATCCAATTTAAGTTGATCTCCGGATCTGCCCGGAAATTCATATTGATATGAACCTACCGTGTTGATTTTAGTGTTGAGTAGAATCGTACTATCTGCAGGTTTAGGCAAAGCAGTATGTATAACAGACACAGCAACGCTATAATAGGTTTTGTTATTGATGATAAATACGCGGACGAGTTTACCCGAGATATCCGAAGAAGATTGCTTATTGAGGGTTATATCAGAAACCAACTGGCGTGATATAGTTGAAAGTGTAGTTCCACTCGCAACATAGGGTATAGCCGACTCTAATTTGAGCGTACTGCCATTTGTAGATATAATTTTGTACTGAACGTCATTTCCTGATGGGTAAATGACATCAAGATAAACAATATTATTTTTTGAACTCAGTGCATAAGTACCTTTAATTGTTGTTTTGGTATCCTGCAAAATATTAACATGATTCCCACCATCAAATCGAAAGGCAGCTGCAGAACCATAACTAATTGAATCTGTGGCTTTCGAGGCTGTTTCAACTATACTGTTCAAAGCTACAGGATACACCCAAACACCCTTCAGCTGGCTGTTGATATTTGCCAGGTCGGTTGGTAAAATATTTACAGTAAGGCCGGTATCTTTTTGACAACCAGATAATATACCGGCAACAACCAGCAAAGCAAAGAGATAGTTTTTCACTAGCAAAAAATGATGTTTATGCCTTGTGTATACGACAAGAAACCGGGTTTTGTTTCAAAGACACATCAACCCGGCAGCTCAGAAAGGTTATAACGGTCTAATTTTAATATTCCGAAATTCAATATGATAACCATGGTTTTGCAATGCAATATGCCCTTTGTGATAGCTTGCAAAACCTTTCCAGGTTTTAAATTTACTTTGCGCAACTAAATCCGTCCAGTTTGCATCCCATAGGTGGGTTTTTACGGTTTGAACTCCATTTAGCCAAAAGGTTAATTCACCATTTTTGAGACGTATTACGCTGTGGTTCCATTCGCCGGCTGGATTTTCAACTTCTTTTGCCGGAGCAATAATATCATATAATGAAGCGGCAAGGTGACTTGCTTTTTTATTGTCGTCGGCTTTTTTGTCGTCCAGCAATTGATATTCCGGACCTGTCAAATAGGTTGCATCATATTGTTTATCCTCGTTAACCAGGAAGATGATACCACTATTACCTTCTTCAGCAATATTCCAATCGATCGAAAATTCGTAGTTTTCATATTCACCATCAGTCACGATATCACCACCGGTATCAGGTGATTTTGGATCTAGTTGAAGCGTGCCATTAGTTGCCGTCCAACCCGGTGCCACTGAAGTGCGTTGATAAGAATGCCAGCCAGTTGTCGTTGTGCCATCAAACAAAAGTATCCAGCCCTGCTTTTTTTCTTTGGCCGTCAGTTGGTTGGTGTTTTGCGCCATCAGGCCGCTGCAAGCCAGCAACATAGCCGGCAGAATCATTAGCTTCTTCATAAAAATATCGTGGTTATCCAGTAAATGTAGAAAATAGATAGGAATAATAATACCATGGCCAATTATTTATTACAAATCCTGTTCATCAACTTTTATTAGTTGGGCGACCTGCTTTCTCAATAAATAAAATTTAAAGCTTAAAATCAGGGCATTGGCAGGGATAGTACAAAAACAATCCCGGCATATCAGGAATGAATATCAGACCACTTTAAAACTCTTTTTAGGTAAGTAGCAGTATCAGCAGCCCGATAGCAATTTTAACTATTGACAACTATTTGCTGCCTGCGGTTTTGGTTCAATATATCAATTATTTTATTGATCGGTTTCCATTCAAAAAGATGCACCAGCCAAACCGTAAAATTGACGATACCTGCAGTATGAACCAATTTATCAGCAAGTTTTTTTATGGTTATCTCGCGCTGAGCGATAAAAGGTTCACGCTCGATGGTCTTTTTAACCGAAAGTTCTTCGGCAAAACTCCAGGCTCCATCTCTTGCATTATCAATACTGAATTGCAAAAGCGCGAAATTTGTGTTTGAAGCATGCAGTCCCAATAGCGATAGCAACGGCGATACTTGTCCTAATTCGCTTAAAACCTGGTTGGTAAGTGCTGCAATGATCATATTGATAGCATCGAAATCTGCACGTAAACTTTCTATCGGTTTGCCGCCGCCCGCCACAACGGTGGCTATACCGAGGTCAAAATTGATGTGTGCATTCATGCCCAACAATAAATGCTGCAAAATGATCGCCGAACTATCTTCAACTTCATCAAAAGCGATAGCCCAGGGACCACTTGGGGCACGATGATACTTCCAGTTATGATAGGCAGCAAGGTAACGGTTGGCAAATACTACATCTAGCTTTTCCAGCTGCGATGAGTCATGAAATTGTTTGGCATCAATAGCCTGTTTAACGGCTTTGGTCACCTTTAAATATAAGGCAGCAAAATAACCAGCCCTGCTTTTTTGTGCAATGCATTCGGCAACGATGGTTTCAAGGGCATTCAATACGCCATCGATATTGGTCTCGGGAGTCAATTCATTCACCTCAGTACCGGGCTTTTCCGGATCAAAAAAATCAATACCCATGAAAATACGAAAAAAAACAATAAGGTTGTTGCATGGTCTTTTGCTAATCAAACAAAAAACCCTCAACGGAACAAAGCTAGGTGTTTAAATAACTCCGGTCAATCCGTGTTTTCACGGTATTTACAACGATTGTTGCAAACTAATTTAGAAAGAGTTGTGCTGAAAAATTTATTTAATAAAGCCGGCAACGGTTATTGATCGAGCCGCTTTTCGTAACAGTAAAAACGTAAGCCCGGCCTGAAATGCAGACTCATTTCACCCACAAATTGATAACCAATTTTTGGGAAGAGCTTACGCGTTGCCTCATTAGCCGAATTGGTGTCAACCCGCAACGTATTGATACCCCTCTCTATCGCAACTTGTTCGGCCTGTTGCATCAGGGATGCTGCGATACCTTTGCCTCTATAGCGCGGCGACACTGCAAGCCTGTGCGTAACAATCGCAGTTTCATTGATATCAAGACCTACATCTGCATATTCGGGATACTGTTCCGTTGTAATGGCACTAAGGCCAGCAATTGCGCCATCAATCTCGGCCACCCACAATTGCGATGCAGCAATATCTTCAGCAAAAACAGCGAAATTTGGATAGCTTGAATCCCATTGCAAATTGCCAGAGGCTCGCATCAAAGGCACTACTTCAACAATAACTTCCATAATAGCCGGTATATCGGCATTGGTAGCTTCACGAATTTTCATGGCGGTAAAAATAATGGTTTCTCTTATTAACTATAGAGGTGCCAGGCGGGCTTTCAGTCAGGCGTATTTCACGTTTTAATATTTAAACGACATTGAAATTTGCCATCCAAATAAAATACATTTTGAAATGTCATCAATTTTATTTTACTTTGATATACAAAGTACTTTTAAATATTCAAGTCATGAAAAAATTTATCCCGAATTTAAAAACCTGGATCATTTCTGCCACCGGTATTACATTGGTTTGTGGCATCATCTATGTAACAGTACAGCAATGTTACCGTTTGTCGGCCAACGATCCTCAATTGCAAATGGCAGGCGATGCAGCTTTTGCGCTAAGTAAAGGTGCAGATCCAAAAATGTTGACTGGTAGCCAGGCGGTAGAAATTTCAGAAAGCCTGAGTGCTTACCTTGTTATTTACGATACGGCAGGCCACCAATTGGCAAGCGGCGCAAACCTGAATGGGTCGCCACTGAAGATACCAAAGGGGGTTGTCGCCTATGTAACTAAAAATGGGAAAGACGCTGCAACCTGGCAACCGGCACCTGGTGTGCGGCAAGCGATGGTTGGTGTCCTTAGCCCCGGCAAGCACGGTTATATTGCCTTTTCAGGCAGATCGCTTAGTGTTGTTGAAGAACGAATCAACACATTAGGCAAACTGGTCTTGTTTGGGTGGATCGTATCGTTGATCGGTGTTGCTTTTGTTCAATTCGCGGTGAACGAAATTGAAACTAAATTCAAAGTATCTGGTTAAACTCCAGTCGCTCACCATCCGGACCCGTGATGTTAAAATATATACAGCCTTTAGACCAAAAGGCCAAAAAAACAGGTTCAGGCTCTAAAATATTAAAGCCAGCCTGCTTCAATTCGCTGTAAGTCTGATCAATATCATCCACATCAAAAGCAATATGATCGATGTGCCCGTTGCTCCTGCCCCTGATCTCAGCAAGTTCAGCTTCAGGCATTTGGTAAATTTCGAGTATAATGTCTTTCAACTGCATCATAGCCACCCGCCCCTTGCCGCCATTAAACTCAAAATCCGCCCCCATCACATTTTCAAAACCCAGGCTACGGTAAAAGGATTCAGAAACAACAATGTCTGTTACCGGGATACCCACATGTTGCAACCTATTGATCTTTAAATTCATCTGTTTAATCGGTTAAATAAAACCCTGCAAAAACGCGTTGCGAATCTACTATAACTGATCAAAAAATTGACCCGCAACTTATCAATAAAGTCTACCCCCGCTCAAACATCAACAAACAAACACCCAATACCTGATACCTGATACCTAATACCTAATACCTAATACCTGATACCTGATACCCAATCACTAATGATTATGTTTCTTATGAATATCCTTTACTAAACACAACTTTTTGATCTCATCTATCCGGATGACAAATGGCGCATATTTCAGTCGATTGCCTACCATTTCGGTAACATTATCACTATGCGCAATTACCTCTCCTTCCCTATCGCCAGCCAGCAGTCGCTTATACATTCTGTAGTCGCCCCATTCAATATAATAAACCTCACCAGGTAGAATTTTCTTATCATGGATCTCCTTGAGCGCCACCCACGAGCCGTTTTCAAGATAAGGATACATACTATGCCCCCAAACCGGCAATGCAAAATCACAATCCTCGATGCCAGGGAAATTCATATGACCGATTGGCGTGGTATCATTGATATCTTTATAAACTTCAACACCCGAAGCGGTCACAACAACTTCATACATCGGGATGCCTTCAAAATTCTGTACAGTTGGGAATTTATTGAAAGCACTTTTTACAGAATTAATGCTTTCCTTGTAATTTTCTTTAAATATCCGGAGTTTGTCAGGGTCGATATTTTGCCGGCTTTTAATTATTTCTGTGATAGAGGCAGGTGAATTGAAACCCAAAACTTCGGCAAGTTCAGCATTTCCTTTAAATGCACGCCCCCTGAGCTGATTATAAAGTATGATAAACTCCAATGTTTCAGGCCTGACTCTCTTTAACTTATTTGCCTTTTTTTGATCTTCCATAAATCAACAAAAATAATTTTAAATTTTCTCTTGACAGAAATACAGATATTTCTTTATATTTGTTTCACTCTCCTTCTCAAAAGTAAGCAATTTTTAATTTTATATTATATGATAATTAAAGAATTTACAGAGAATTCGCGGAGAGGCTATGTCTCATTCCCTACGATCAACAGTTCCTGAATAACAATTAAATTTCCCCGACCAATCACCCATAATTGGCCGAAATGCTATTCATTTCCCATTACCCGACTGACCCATAACAAATAATAAAATGAACCTTATCTATTCAGCCCTTAAACCAAAACCATTGGCAAAAAACACTATCAGCACCGAACTTGAACAACGGTATAGTGCTTATAGGGAAGTTTGCCTCAAACACCAAAATACGATAGACGATATCCGAAGGTATTTTCCAGGCTGGACACCGAGATTCAGATAGCAGTTTACTGTACGACAAATTTTTTAACTCAAACTGACCATTTCAAAAATGATCAACCAGCCTGCCTGTGCCCAATTTTCAAACCAATAAACAACCAACAACATGATCAAACTTACACAAAAACTAAAGGACGAGCTTTGGTGGCTCGTGATTTCTGTCGACTATGATTATAGTCGTATCAGCATTGCCGAACATGAAATAAACGGCGATTACTTAACCCTATGGTTGGAAGATAAACAGGATTTTAAAAACACGCTGGACGAATGCCTGCAGTTGGATATCAGCTTGAAAAACTTTGCCAAAATGATCCGGGCCGAGGGTTTGAACAGCTACGAGGGCACTAAAATGCATCCAAAAAAAGGTTTTCTTTATAAGACGCGTATCGAATTTAACGAACCGATAACCTGGTACCGGGAAGATGCCAGTCAGGCCGAACAGCAGTGGGCACGCGAAGCAGCTGTGAAAAGCGTGTTAACGCAATTGGTGGAGACGGAAGTGTATGATGGGTAAATTAACAAGGGCTGCAGCAAAACGTGGGTCAATTCAGATTGACTAATGCCAATTAGCATTATCAACATATTATTTCAAAGCTGCACTGGGTGTTTTGATCATTAGATTTAGAAATGCGGAGTTCGAAATGGCAATTGCCGAGTATTGTTTAACGTGGGATACCACTCATTCAGGTTTTCCGACTATCCCCTTATCAAATGCCAAACAAACGCTATCCCAAAACCTAAGACACCATATATCAGTGCTTTGATCAGCAGCGTTTTTGTTTTGCTACTCATCTGTTAAATTATATTCCTGGTCTATTTGTTTTATTGTTTGCGCGAGCAATTTCCTAAAACCCAAAAGCATCCTGGTTTCGCCCAAAAAACTCGTTTTACGTTGATGAAGGTAATAGATCAGCAAGTTAATTTTAACTTTATCGTGGCTAAGCAATTGCGGATTGCCCGGCGGTTTTACAATGGTGCTCACCGAAAATTGGGCATATTCCTGGGCTGATAAAACCCGGCTCTTGTTGGCGTCGATCATCTTGTCGAATACGGTCGCATCGAATAGTTCGCCCAATAATGGATAGGACATCACATCCTCTTTACCCTCAATATCCATCAAATTGTTGAATTCCAATGTTCGCTGTTCTATATCGATCAGATCGTTAATGATATTACGGTTTCGGATCAGCCTGAGATTCCCCGAACTTTTCATTTCAAGGAAAGTGTTGTTACTCGGCTGCAATATGGCATTGCGCGTTGAAACCCTGGCCAGGTAATACATATCGCTGCCTTCCGCAACCGGTCCCGGTGTTTCGAGGTACGTTATCAGGGTTTCAAATTTTTTGATCCGATCAAATGTGGCAGGCAACCAGATGTCGATATTTTTTGTTTCTTTGATTAGATCCTTTTTGATATTGACGGCATATTCATGTTCCTTCGAGCGCTCACTCAAATGTTCGCGGTAACTCTCAGCAAAAAAACCCGTCATTACTGCTAGAAATATCATCAAGTATTCCAGTAGATACTCTTTCCAGGGTTTGGGCTTGTGGTGCAGATCGGGATGGTGATGGACTTCCATATTTGTTATTCGTGATCGGTTATTTGAAATTTACTGAACGAAGCAGGGTTGCATAGCGATATTTGCCAGCAGGCGGATTAGAAATGGAGAGCTTCATCGTAAATGTGAAAAGATTACAGCTCTAAATATATGCAAAAGGAAACAATTAGCTAATGAACAGATACTGCTAACAGCGCAAATAAGCCATTATATTTGCAGTCGATAAAATGAAAACACTTGACGACCTTCTATTACTTGGCGATACGCGCCTCTACCAGGTTTGCGATCCGGTTTTACCCGAGGAATTACCATTGGTAAATGGCTGGGTAGCCGACCTGCATAACGTAATGCAACAAATTCGTGAAAAATATCATTTTGGCCGCGCCATTGCAGCTCCGCAATTAGGCATCATGAAGCGCCTGATCTATATGAACATCGACAAGCCCCTTGTATTCATTAACCCGGAATTAAGCAACCTTAGCGAAGAAAAATTCGAACTTTGGGACGATTGCATGAGTTTCCCCAACCTGCTAGTGAAAGTTGCGCGCCACCGGTCACTTACGATAAGTTATTTGGATATAAACTGGCAGCAGCAACAATGGCAAATGAGTGATAGCCTTTCCGAACTGCTGCAACACGAATATGATCACCTCGACGGTATACTATGTACCATGCGGGCATTGGACGAGAAATCGTTTAAATGGCGGGCTTAATTGCTATTTGACCAGTTTAAAAACGTGAATTGAAACTTCAAGATTGATCAGATCAAGTAAGAAATGGGCCATGATCAATATAATGATACTTCGGTATTTTTGATAATAATAGCCATAGATCAAACCGATCAGGAAGGCAAATATCAGTTCGCGCAAACTTTTGTAGCTGTAATGCAAGCCACTAAATAATAATGCTGAAACAATGATCGGAGTTACCTGATCTTTAAAAAGCTTTGATAACCTCGTGAGTACATAACCTCTGAAAATCAACTCCTCAGTAACCCCGGCTGTAAAGGCAGTAAATACCAATAACCATTGATTCCGCAAAAATATGGGCATCAAACGGTTCAGGGCCTCATTGCTTTCTTTTAAGCCAAATAGCTTTGGAATATTGGATAATATCCCGGTTGGGATGCTTAAAAGGTACAAAACGACGATTGACAAAATAAAAAATCCTGCATCCTGCTTTTGCTCTGTCCAAATCAATAGGTTTTGTTTTTCAACCTTTTTGGTATAAACAGCAATGAACAAAAGCTCGCCCCAAAAAATAAATCTCGAATAGAATATACGATCCTGCGGAGCCAGACCCAATCTTGTCAATAATATTGACAACAGTATAGCAACGATCATTACCAGTGCCACTCCAATGATCATAGAAGTTTTTTGCCTACTGGTAATCGCTAAATTCAGGTTGTCGGTCATTTGCCAGACAAGATAGCAGTTTGCTTTAGATTGGCCAAAGCTTCGGCAATTTATACAGTTTAACTATTTTAGCGCCTTATACTCATCCGAATTGGACCCGAACTCAACGCACATCTCTCCCCGAAAAATGCGCATCGCAAATGCTGTATTTTTCTTTATCTCGGGTTATGGCTATACTACCTGGACCGCACGCATTCCATCCATACAACTGCAACAGTTACATTTAAATGATGCCCAACTTGGAGCTGCACTTTTTGCTTTACCCATCGGACTTATCGTTACCCTGCCTTTTACCAGTCGCCTGTTGACCACATTCAGCAGCAACCGCATTATGCTTATTGGCGCAGTGGCATTCAATATGATGCTCGCTTTACTCGGTTTTAGCAGTTTGTATTGGGAGTTTATCATGATCCTGTTTTTCTTCGGCTCTTCTCGTAATTTTCTGAACCTTTCAACCAATACCCAAGCTGTTGCGGTTCAGAAGCATTACCCCAAAAGTATCATCACAACTTTTCATGGCATTTGGAGCCTGGCCGGGCTATCTGGAGTAGCAACAAGTTGGCTGATGGTCTATTTCAATGTGCCTACCAATATTCACCTGCTGGTGGTAAGTGTTGCGCTTTGTGCACTGGCATTTATAGCCTATCCAAACACATTACATGAAAAACCCGAACCCCATGAAACCAAACCAGTTTTCATTTTACCAGATAAAGCACTTTTAAAATTTGCTTTGATATGTTTCGCCACTATGGCCTGCGAAAATGTGATGTACGATTGGAGCGGTATCTACATCCGCGAAACGGTACATGGTAGCGAACGCACCGTAACTAACGGTCCGCTTTTTTTTATGGTTTGTGTCACCATAGGTCGTTTTATTGGCGACAGGATGATCGGTCGCTGGGGAATTAAGCAATTGTTGATCAATAGCAGTATTTTGATTGTAGCGGGCTTTTTATTAGCTATAGCCATTCCCAAAGTCCCAACGGTATTGGCTGGTTTTGGCCTGGTCGGCTTAGGCGTTTCCTGCATAGTCCCGCTTGTATATAGCATGGCGGGCAAATCAAAAACCATGAGCGGAGGGCCTGCCATCGCAGCTGTTTCAACCATTGGCTACCTCGGATTTTTATTTGTACCACCCTTTGTGGGCTTTGTCGCCCAGGCCGCTAACCTGCAAATAGCTTTTGGGGTGATATCATCACTGGGCTTGCTGATCCTATGGATGACAACGAAAATAAAGGACGATGAATAGATTTTTTCAAATCGAATATTCAGATCCTGATCGTAATTGATATTTAGGGTTTGTGAAAGGTAAATCGGAACAAAAAATTATCCCTTACTTCAGTTTAAGCTCAAAACTTCCATTTACAAGGCTCATAGGGCTGTTTTGAGGTCCATTGGCCAGGTAGGTATGGAAGGTGCCTTTAGCTAATACCGTATCCTGTTTATATTTTTCGATCAACAATAAACCGAAGTCGTTTGTAGCAACATTGCGTATCAATGTATAAGCAAAATTACTGGCTTCCGACGGGTGCAAAAGCAACTGGCATCCCGAAACAATGCCCTGTTCTCCGGCAATTGGCCCACCAGCCGAACTTATGCCGAAACTTACCGTATGCGCTTTATTAATTGCGGTAATACCAAAATAGGCTTTCCCATTATTACTCAAATTAACAAAGGCAATGGAATCCAGCGCTGCATCAAAAGTATAACTGGTATCAGGAAGTTTTATGACAAGCGTACCTTTACTAACAAGAAAATTATTAGCCGGCGACAGCTCCGCAATTTTTTGGGCAGTATCTGCTTCATTTACGGCCGTTGCTTTCAGGTCCTGGACGCTCTCGTCTTTCTGGCAGGAAGCAAGAAAAAAACCCATCGCCAAAAACACTAAACCATAACACAAAAACCGCTTTAACATCACTTAGGTATTAGATAAAACTAATATACTTACAATTACGCTGATAAGAAGAGTGAAGTTTGCTTTTAACGAAGATTTAACAAATCTTAACTTAATTTTTACATCGAAAGGTTAAAACAACTCTCCAATGTTCACAAACAGGCCGTGCGAGCCCTGGGTTCCAAAACCATAGTCCATACATATATTGGTTTTGGATACCTTATTTAGTTTAATGCGGATACCCGGACCATAGCCCGGCTGAAAAGATTGCAGGTGCGTACCCGGAGCGGCGGAAAAAGATTGTACATTAACAAAAAACACGCCACCAAGCAACCCGTCGCGGGTAATACCATATCTGTATTCCGATTCGGCGTAAACCATTTGAGCACCACGGAATCGTCCCTGAATATAACCTCGCCCCGCATTGGTATTGGTATCCCACAAAGTTGATGGCAAATCAAGGTAAGGAGGGTCGCCACTAAGGGTTACAGAATCGTACGACCAAAATGCCAGTACGTTATCAGAACTTGCCGGAAAACGGAAATATTTGCGAACATCAAGGATAAGGGAGCTCCAGGCAGCTGTACTTCCCAAGGCCGTCATATTTTCGCGTATTTGGTAGCTGGCATAAAAGCCCCTGGATGGATTAATTGAACAATCGCGGCTATCAAAAACGCCATTCAGGGTAAATCCTGAAGAAACTGTGTGCGGCGAATTGTAAAAATTAACGAAAGAAGGGTAAGTTACATTTATAGGCAGTTGGTGCGATATCCCCCAATGGTCATCAAGAATATATCCCGCCCCAAGGTAAAGGTTACCTGTAATATGACGTAAGGCAGCTTCCGAAAAACGAAAGTAATTATAGTTCATCGGATCCGGATCATGTATGGCTGTATTGCTGCCCAATCCAAAAGTGCTTTGCGGGTAGGCATAAAAACGAAGGTCGCCTACCAGGTTAAAAGTATTATTGTTTGTCCAGGCACTCCACAGTAGCGGCAGGGTAAATTGTGCGTTCTGACTATATGAAGAGCTGAAATTCACAACGGATATGCGAGCGTTGTCGGCAAGCCGAAATGCAACGTTACCAGAGATCAAAATTGCCATTCGCGATTGTAACGCGTAGCCGGCAGCAGGAACCATCGAGAAAACTGGCTTGCGTCCAACTGAATCGTGCTGCGACCCTGACGAACCAAGATGTAAAAACTGGTGCATTAAATCAAGCACATCGTGCGGCGGGATACTATCTCGAAGGTGCCGGGGTTTGCGCGTGGTCGTATCGTTTTGGCCGCAAGCAAAAGCAACCTGCGATCCAAGAATCAATAGTACAACCGAAATTTTAAAAATACGCAGCATGCACACTATCAAGCAAATGAGTATTATTTTACGTAATCATGACAGTATTTGTTGCAGTTTTTTATGATTTGTGGAACTCTTTTTGGCCGAAAAGATTTACTCAAAATAACTCACCAACATTCACGAAAAAGCCTCGCGAACCCTGGCTGCCAAAACCATAATCGATATCGATATTGGTCTTTGAAACTTTACTGAGTTTGATACGCAAACCAGGGCCAAACCCAGGTTGTATATTTTGCAAACGGGTGCCGGGGGCGGCTGAGAAGGATTCACCATTTAGAAAAACCACACCGCCGATAAGGCCATTATTTGTAATTCGGTAGCGGTATTCCATTTCACCATAAACCATTTGGGCACCCCGATAACGGCCTTGTATATATCCTCTGCCTGCGTTGGTCGAAGCATCCCATAACGTCGAGGGCAGATCAAGATAAGGTGGCCGACCAGCCAGCGTGAGCCAGTCATATGACCAAAAAGCCAATACATTATGGGAGTAGGCAGGAAATTTCAAATACTTACGCGCATCCAGGATCAATGAGCTCCAGGTTGAGGTGCTGCCCAGGGTCTTTAAATTTTGCCTGAACTCATAGGATAGAAAAAAGCCCTGGCTTGAATTGATAGGTGAATCGCGGCTGTCAAACTGTCCGTTTAGCGTAAAGCCCGAAGACGTTGAATGCGTTTTAGTTGAATGCTTTTTGTAGGTAAGGTATTCTGCCACTGTCCCGTTCTCGGTCGGCTGGATTGTAATATCGGAATGATTATCAATGATATAACCGGCACCGATATAAAAATCGCCCGTGATCTTCCGCAAAACCGTTTCCTGGAACCGAATGTAATTATAATCCATCGGAGCTTCATTTTCGATATTAGAATTGCTACCGAGGCCGAAAGTGCTTTGGGGATAATGGTAAAGCCTGATCTCCCCAACATAATCATAATTATTGCTGGGGCTCCAGATGCTTGATTGTATAGGTAGGGTGACCTGTTTGTTCTCGGTATAAGCAAGACTCGAAACGATCGTAGATACATTAGAATTAGGCGATGTTCGAAACGCTGCATTTCCGGATAATAAAACTGCCAACCTCGACTGTAATGAATAACCTAATGCGGGTACAACAGATATGATCGGCCGGGCACCGATAGAATCTTTGTGTTTGTTGACCGTTTTTAATTTAAATAGAGCATGTATGACATCGCCTAAATCTTTTTGACTGACGCTATCCTTTTTTAAACTGTCGGGTTGTAAAATCCCCGGGTCGCTCAGTGGGATCCCTTTTCTATGCTGGCCATATACGGGATCAGCAGCCACGATCAGCGTGATCAGCAAAAATAATTGCGCAAAGATGCGTGCCATAGGGGGTTTAAGCTGATCTGGTATAAAGCGTTGAACTTATATCAGACAATAAAAATCGTAAAAGGTTTATCGTTTGATAAAATTGTTAACAGACCTAAAATTACAGGCATATGTTGTCAAACGAAGTAATTAATAAGATTGTTACAGAAAAAAAACGAGTTTGAGGTCTTGTGGGTTGACGCTGCTAAAAAACTTCACCAACAGTAAGAAACAAGCCTTTTGATGCCTGGCTTCCAAAGCCATAATCAATATCGAGATTAGTTTTTGATGCCTTATTGAGCTTTATACGCAAGCCGGGTCCAAAACCAGGCTGAATTGTTTGCAGTCTAGTGCCGGGCTCAGCTGAGAATGATTCGCCGTTCAAAAAAACAACACCACCGAGCAAACCATTTGTTGTTATTTTGAAACGGTATTCCGACTCGAGGTAAACCATTTGCGCACCCCTGAACCTGCCCTGGATATATCCCCGACCGGTCGTCGAATAGGTATCCCATGAGGTACTTGGCAGGTCGAGATAAGGAGGCTTGCCACCCAGTACCAACCAATCGTATGACCAAAAAGCAATAACATTATCAGACCCGGCAGGAAATCGGAAATACTTGCGCAAGTCAATCACCACAGATTGCCAATTGCTATTACTCCCCAAAACGTGCATAAAATTGTAATATTCAATGGCACCGTAAAATCCGGAGGAAGCATTTACTGAAAAATCGCGACTATCATAAAGTGCATTTATACTGATACCGGAAGATAGTGATTGTTTTGTTGCGCCATAAGTTTCAAATGCCGATGTGCCTCCATTTTTAGGTTTACGAAAATCAATATCCCAGTGATCACTTAATCGATAACCAGCTCCAAGAAAAAAATTACCGCTGATCCGCTTTAAGGCAACCTCTGATATACGCAACAAATTATAACTCATATGCTGCCGCGCCGAAGTGTCAGAACTGCTCCCGAGGCCATAAGTGCTTTGGGGATAAACATAAAAACGACTATCACCTACAAAAAGCCACCTGTTGTCAGCCGTCCATATATTTGATACAATGGGAATTGTAAACTGACGCCGCTCTGTATAACCCATACTTGTTGTAATAGCCGAAATCTTTGAATTAGGCGATGCCCTGAATACAATATTACCGGTGAGGGTTGCAGCAGCCTTAGTTTGCAGAGAATAGCCAACCGCCGGAAAAAATGAGGCGATCATATTTCTTCCGATAATATCGGTTTTTACTGCCTGGTAATTTTTTGAAAAAATAGCGCGGAAAACATCATTCAGATCTTTTTCCTTTATGGTATCCTGGGCTACCCTACTTACCGTATCTTTTATTTTAGCAGGATATCTGGTTAATGGGATCAGATTCTTGCCCTGTCCGTATGAACCAACTGAATACAATACAAACGACAAAACCAGGAAAATGCAGCCACTAAACTTCCTCAAAATATATTGGTTTTTGTAAATGCAAATTAGCCCGGCAATAATAAGCTTCTTTTTGGTCAATTAAAGCCCCAGCTCCCAGAATTACACTGATCCCAAATTAACAAAATAAAAGCCCGGCTGTTTGCTGCTGCATTATTTTAAAGAACTCCAATGTCTAAAACTGAGGATAGCTTTCAGGTTCAGGAACAACGTGCCCAACTACCAATTCAGCTATCTCGGGTATTACGGCAATTTCAGTTTCGTAGTGTGGTTTGGCATAAGTATCCAGCTGTGCCGAATGCTGCTGTACCCAGGCAGCATCATTGATACCTTTGTCGGCTCTTTCGAGTGCCTCCAGACCTATTGCTGCTGCTGAAGCAAGGTTTTTTGAGTGATCCTGTATTTCCGACAAGCGCTTATTACCAGCAAACAGAGGCTCAATTTGGGTATTATTCTGTTGCCAGGCCATCAGGTAAGTCCTAATTGCATTTTCAGCATCTTTATCATGTTTTTCAAGATACAGTTTAACCAGGGCCCTGAACTTTCTTTTTATCTCAGACTCTACGGGAATAATATCGGATACAGCTGTGAGTGGAGTCGTCTGATATGAATTCTGCGGTGCTTTCATCATATTACCTATTAGTTTTTTATAGCCTCTTACCGGAGAAAGCACGTCGGTAAGCGCCTTGATATTGTCAATCGGGCCACCATTTGAAAGCCTGCGTAAAGCGCGCTCATAATTAGCAATATGCGGAAATCCCTGTTCGTCCAGTTGAAGGTTAAATACAAATAACCTGCGGTACATATCCTCAACATCGTTCACGTTTTCAGGCGACCAAAGCCGTTCGGCGATTGCTGCGGTACGTGGCCATATCCTGCCGTCGATATTTTCGTTATCAGCAAGTTCGGTCCATTGCGCAGCCTCTCCGCCTAAAACCTGCGGATCGTTTAAACCTTGTAAAACAGAATTTTGGTAATGAATATAGGCCGGCATAAAAACGTCGGTATAAAAGCCAACCGATATCAAAACAGGATTGCCATGGGAAGTAAAATCTGAGGTTTTTCCGTATGATTTGATCATACCGTTTGATTCCGGTATCCATTTATGTACGATAGCATCCTTAGGTAGTTTTTCATTAAATATTTCTTCCCAGCCTATCAATTTACGCTGATGCTTTTTCAATATCCCATAAACACGATCTACATAATAACGTTGTAATTCATCGGTATTTGCAATTTGATGATCTTTCATCCAGGCAACAATAGCCGGATTCTTTTTCCAGGCCATTCCATTATTTTCATCGGCACCAATATGCATATACCCTGACGGAAACAGATTGGCCATCTCGCCAATAAATTTGTCCAGGAATACATAAAGTTTTTCGTTTGTCGGATCGAAAGTTGGTGCAACCATATTGGCAATGATATCCGCTATCGAACCTCCTTTTGGTGCATTTGGATCGGGATGTTCCTGTTGCCATTGTCCACGTGGACCGGGATGGTAAGGACCGGGTAAACTAGCCAGTTCGGGGTAGCCGGCAAACCAGCTTTGTGAATGGCCCGGCATATCAAACTCAGGCACCAATATAATGCCCCGATCGCGGGCATAAGCGACAATTTCTTTGATCTGCGCCTGGGTATAATAATCGCCGTTCGATCCTTTTTCATGAAGCAGCGGAAAAATTTTCGATTCAACCCTAAAACCTTCATCGTCGGTCAAGTGCCAGTAGATCGGAAGAGCACACGTCTGAACTCCAGTCACCTTGTACTATCGCGTATGCCGTCTTCTGCTTGAAAA
>CAIPDP010000070.1 GCA_903863845.1 uncultured Mucilaginibacter sp.
TCCGAAATGTCGAACAGGCGATTCTGTTACACATTGACCATGTTAACCTATTGAAAGTTAATTTGGTTTTTCCTTACGATTTACACAAATCGGTGCTCAATAGCGTACGGATTGTACTGGTCAAGGCCTCCGTTTTCTCCAACGAAAGTACATAATAAACAAATATAATAAAAATAGTAACGATTAATAATTAGCTGTAATTCAGGTATATTTACACAGGAAAAGAGGTAAAAACGAACAATATATATTGAGCAATTTTCTGTATTACAGGCATAAATTATGGAAGCTACGCCCGGGATATCCATTTTACAGGTAGGTCTGCAAGCAAGGCCAACGGCATAAGTTTGAATCTAACTTACGATAGCGTAGTGAAGGGGCATGGGGGGAGTATACTGGTTAATAGTATTGTGGAGGAAGGTTCTGTATTTATTATTCAATTACCAATTAATTAGGAGGAGGATAGGGTTACGAATATGACTGGCCGGCGTACAAGTAAAAGCGTCAAGCATTTCACTTCATCGCGCCAACGGCCCACGTGCGATACCTTCCCATGGGAACCAGGGGAAGGAGGAGGATGGGGTTAATACACGATTGCAGGATGACTCCGGATTTTCAAGATTTCTTTTTTTAATTTACCCGAAATCAAAACGACCCTGTGCGATACCTTTCCCTATGAAATAGGGGAAGGAGGAGGATGGGGTTACGAACAGGCTTGGTGCGCGCACCCGTCGAGGCGTCAAAGTTTTCTCCTCACCCCTAACAGCACAGCCTATGCAGGCTCGTCGAAATGACATGATCTTAATCTGGCGTTGAAATACAGACAAATATTGCATCGCGCCAACGGCCCCGTGCGATACCTTTCCCTATGAAATAGGGCAAGGAGGAGGATGGGGTTACGAACAGGACTGTCGCACAAACCAATGCGCCCTCACCCCAACAGCACACCCTTTCCCGGCTAGTCGAAATGACATGTTGTTTAGTATGGCTTTTTTACAGCCCGGTTTGTGCCGGATTACTAACCGTACCGGCAAACAGGATCAGGCCGCTTTTCATTTCGCGGATAGCGAAAAAGAAAGGGTGATCTATTGTCAGCTGGTAATTGGCAATAGCGGTCGGACCAACTATAACGGTGGTCGCTGCAGCCGCTTCTGTACCGGTTTCATCAACAGCGATATAGGTATTATGCTTCACATCGGTGATCTGCAGGTTTCCTGCCGGATTGATATTGGTAAAATCGGCGGCGTCTGAAAATGCAATTCCCATACCCATGGCCGAAAGCTGATCTTTGAGACTGGTCGCATAAGTAAACTGGAATTTCGGAACCGAAACATCTGCAGAGCCGCTTGAAAGTTTCGCGATCATGGAAGCCCAGGTAGTGCTGTTCAAGGTGGAAACAAAATTGCCCAGCGATTGGCCTGAAGCTGGCATCACTAACACCATGCTGTATTTATCATTGGCGTAGGGTAGTTCCAGGATGGTTGCATCCTGACCTTTATAGAAGTTACAGGGTATATGCCCGTTCATGAAATTAGTTTGTAGCTCGCTGTTATCAGGCAATACGAAGCTGGCAGGTTTAGTAGATGCCGGATCGAATTTATTGGCCCAGATACTTTTAAAATAGATCGCATTGATCAAGAACATCAGATCGGTGCTTTTGATCGAACTGATCACTTTGCTGATCTTGCCATTGGTTTGGTTGCTGACCCAGGTGTTGATGGTATTGACCGAGTTGGGGTTGGTGAAATCAAGCGACTGTACGGCAGCAAGGTAACTGGTGTTGCCGGTCTTCAAAAAAGCGGGCGTAACACTAAAATCCTGACGGTACCATATAGCGTTGGCAATTTTTAAACTTGTATTCGGATCAAGTTCCGGCAGCTCCGTGATCAACTTGTTATAATAAGTGTTTACCTCGTCCTGGGTAAAATTGCCAAAGCCCAGGGTGGTCCGCATCGAATCAAGCGTTGCTCCGCTTGCGCCATTGCTGGTCATGCCCAGGTCCATACTTACACTCAGCGGTGATAACATTAAATTGCCGCCACTGGTATTGCCGGATGAAACACTGCGGAAAAGATTAAAAGTAAAATCGTTATTGCCAGATGCCTGCTGCAATTGGGTAGCGCTCAGGTTCAGCTCAATTCCTTTACCGGGGTTTACAGTATTGCTTTTTTTGCATGCCGCAACTAGTAATAAAATGAAGGCAAGCGTTAGGGGTTTTAACAAATGTTTCATAGCGATATCAGGCTCTTATTTTACTTTACGGATGCCATAGGAGTATTGTTACAAGGTTTAAAATATTTGAATAGCAGTAGATTCTTATTAGGGCAAGCGTTTTACTAATAATATATAAAAGTATCCAAGCTATTTTGTGCTAAAATAATCGGGATTTGCAAAGAGATTGCATTCAGGCATAAATACCTTAAATTAGCTGCTTGATTTGAATTTGAGCAACCTGTTTTCGAAACGAAGCTGTGTTTGAACCATAAAAATTTAATTGCATGAGTAAAGTTCACGTTCAGGATAAGGAAATTACGATTATAAGCCTGGATGGCAAGGATTATATTTCCTTAACAGATATGATAAAAGGTGAATTGGGGGATCAACTTATTAAAAATTGGCTCAGAAATAAAAACACTATTGAATATTTAGGAGTTTGGTAAAAAATGTTCAACCCCCGTTTTAATTTGGTCGAATTCGACCTAATTAGAATTGATGCTGGTACAAATAGATTCACATTGTCTGCAAAACAATGGATTGATCGAACAAATGCCATAGGCATAACATCTAAAGCGGGACGATACGGTGGAACTTATGCCCACAAAGATTTAGCATTTGAATTTGGAATGTGGGTCAGCCCAGAATTCAAGCTTTTGCTTGTAACGGAATTTCAAAGGCTAAAGGATGAAGAAAATAAAAGGCTTGGTTCTGAATGGGACTTCAGGCGTTTTTTAGCAAAAATGAATTACTCGATTCACACTGATGCAATAAAAGTTTATGTTTTGCCAGCCTTGAATGTTTCTAAAGATAAAGAGTGGGTTATTTATGCCAACGAAGCAGATATTTTAAATGTAGCCCTATTCGGCTGTACTGCTAAAGAATGGAAAGAAAAAAACACCAATGAATCATTAAAAGGACTTAACATTCGGGACTTTGCTGATGCTCATCAGCTTTTAGTCCTAAGTAATCTGGAAAACCTTAACGCTGCAATGATGCAGAATGGGACTGATAAATATCAAAGATTATTAACCTTGAGAAAAAATGCTGAATTCCAACTTAATTCATTGCGAAATTCATCTTATACGATAGAAAAAAATCAAAGTCCGTTTAAAAAAATATCATCAACTACAACCGGGGGAGGAGCTGAAATTGATAATGCAAATGATGATCACTCCTAATCTGATAAAAGTAATTTTACCAACAACCAGGAAACATTCCGATAAACATTTTTTAAATTTCATCAAAAAAAAGGAACGGTCATGAAACGTCGTAATTTTTTAATGAACACAGCGCTGGCTACCGGCGCATTTTCCATCCTTAGTAAAAGTAGTTTAGCATCCATTTTCGCAGATCCAGCCTATCAGTTCAAACCGCTTTGTGGTAACGTTGGTTGGTTTGCTGAACAGGGAGGAACCATCGCCTGGCTGGTGAACAAAGACGGAATTGTAGTAGTCGATGCTGAGTTTCCGGATCCGGCAAAACACCTCATTGCCGAGCTGCAAAAACAATCTGACAAACCCTTCCAATGGCTGATCAATACGCACCATCATGGCGATCATACCAGTGGTAATATTTCCTTTAAAGGGATCGTCAAAAATGTGGCAGCACAAGCAAATTCGCTTACCAACCAAAAAAATGTTGCGGTCGCTCAAAAAAAAGAAGATCAGCAGCTTTACCCCGACACTACCTTTACTGATACCTGGAAGATAAAAGTGGGTGACGAGCACATCAAAGCCTATTACTTCGGTGCCGGGCATACCAACGGGGATGCGATCATCCATTTTGAACATGCCAACATCGTGCACATGGGCGACCTGGTGTTCAACCGCCGTTATCCCTTCATTGATAAAAGCGCAGGTGCTTCAGTCACAAACTGGCCACTAGCTTTAGAAGCTGCCGTAAAGAAATTCGATAAAGAAACCATATTTATATTTGGTCATTCCTTCGATCCTGAAAAAGTGATCGGTACGAAAGAAGATCTGAAAGCGATGCAGAACTACCTTGAAAAGCTGGCGGACTTTGTGCAAAACAGTATCAAAGCGGGTAAAAGCAAAGATGAAATATTACAGACCAAAGCTATCCCCGGAGTAGTCGATTGGCAGGGCGATGGTATCAACAGGAGCCTGGAAGCAGCTTACCAGGAATTCAGCAGTTAAAGTACTAGTAATGAAATTATATTCCCTTCTTTTTATTTTTCTGTTGCCGCTGGCTAAACCGGGCGACTTAAATTCAACCGGCTTGTTGAAAAAAATGCATGCTAAATACCATGGCAAATGGCATCAGACGCTAGCATTCAACCAAACTACCGAGGTCTACAAGAACGACAGCCTGTTTAAAAAGCAAACCTGGTTTGAGCGGATATTGTATCCCGACAAACTGCGAATTGACTTTGATAGCCTTAAAAGCGGTAGTGGTGTGATCTTCAGAGCCGACTCTACTTATGTTTTCAATAAAAATAAGATCGGTCGTTCTATCAGGAACGAAAATGAGTTGATCTTCTTTTTGGGAGGGATGTATGCTGAATCAATAGATAAAGTGCTGGCGCATTTTAAAGACCTGCATTACGACCTGGAGAAATTTCACGAAGATATTTGGAAGGGTAACCCTGTTTATGTGATCGGCGCCGAAAGGTCAGACGAGAAGGTCAATCAGTTATGGATCGACCAGGAAAATCTGCTGCCGGTGCGTTTTATCAAATACGAAAACAATACCAGAGAAGAGGGTACATTTGAAGATCATATCAAATTAAAAGGGGGCTGGAGCGAAACACTATGCAAGTTCTGGATCAACGATAAACTGGTGCAGGTAGAAAAATACCACGATATAGTTGCTGGTGTACCATTGGACAAAAACATTTTTGAACCTGGATTGATCGGGAAATAAGGCCAGCCGGGATCAAATTTCAGGTATGGTTTAAGAAGTATTTTCTTTGGTAAGTATCAGCATTGAATTTTGTTAACTTTAGGTATGCTCAAAAAACTATTCTTCTTGTTTTTCCTGTTTCCGTTGGCAATGCAAGCGCAAACAGTCATTCCGCTTTGGCCAAATGGCGCACCCGGTTTCGAAAATTTGAAAGATATACCCGAACAAGTCAAAGACTATTGGGTAAAAAATATCAATAACCCCTCATTAACCGTTTTTCGTCCGGCTAAAGAAAAGGCCAATGGTGCCGCTATAGTTGTTTGCCCGGGCGGCGGTCACCGGCTTTTGGTTTATAATGCAGAAGGGGTTGAGCCTGCTAAATTTCTGAACGATCTCGGTATTACAGTTTTCGTGCTCAAATACAGATTGGGCCGGGATACCAATTCGCCGTATAAGATCGAGGTGCATGCCAAGGCCGACGGGTTACGCGCCATGCGTCTGGTTCGCAGCCTGTCCGGGCAATTCGGATTGGATACCAACCGTATTGGTATGATGGGTTTTTCGGCAGGTGGTGAGGTGGTGGATATGGTCGCTTTTGATCAAGGTAGTACTCAGTCCATTGTTACCGACCCGATTGACAAGCTCAATGCAAAACCAAATTTTTTGATTCAGATCTATCCCGGTCCGCTATTTATCCCCGATATAGTACCTGCAAACGCAGCGCCCATTTTCTTGCTCGCTGCTAACGATGATCTGTGCTGTTCACCATCAATAATAAGACTATTGCAAGCCTACCGGGCAGCTAAAGCCCCGGTTGAAGCTCACCTCCTTGCTAAGGGCGATCATGGGTTTAATATGGGCAATCGTTCTAAATTGAAATCGGTCAATACCTGGCCGCAGCGCCTGGCCGATTGGCTCGACGACAACAACTATTTTAAACCAGCGTCAAAAGACCGGCCGAAGGTGTTGCATTGATGGGTTGTGGTTCATGGCTTTTAGTCCATGGTCCATGGTCGATGGCCAATAGTCCGTGGATTAATTTCGGGACACAATTTTTGGATTTTTAGTGATGGGGACGATCTTTAGGTATTGAGGCTACCATCGAATCGACTAATGACTGATACTCAATACCTGATACCTGATACCTGATACCTGATACCCAATACCTGATCCCCAATACCCAATCAATCCTTCATCGCCTCAATCTCTTTCAGCGACTTCGGCAGGTATTTCCCTAGTAATTGGTGCCCTGTTGCAGTTATCAGGAAATTGTCTTCAATGCGTATGCCGCCAAAATCGCGGTAGGTATTTAGCTTGT
Organism: uncultured Mucilaginibacter sp.; assembly: GCA_903863845.1. GTDB lineage: Bacteria > Bacteroidota > Bacteroidia > Sphingobacteriales > Sphingobacteriaceae > Mucilaginibacter. The sequence continues at coordinate 6,395 of CAIPDP010000070.1, forward strand.
CGTAGTTGATGAAATCCATAAACTTATTTTCTGCCTGCCAGCGGTCTATCAATTCGGGAATGATATAAATACCTGGCTCGACAGTCAGCACAAACCCAACCTCCAGCTCGCGACCCAATCTCAACGATTTCAGACCAAACAGCGAAGTTTCTTTTTTGAGTTCTTCGGTATAACCAACATAGGGTTCGCCGAGATCCTCCATATCATGTGTATCCATACCCAGCATATGACCCAATCCGCATTGAAAGAACATGGCATGTGCACCGGCTTCAACAGCTTCAGCGGGGTCGCCTTTCATTAACCCGGCTTGCTTAAGGCCCTCTGATAATTTCAGGCAGGCGGCAAGGTGAATATCGCGGTAGCGGGTACCCGGATTCAGCATACTGATCGCATGGTCCATTGCGTCTAACACCACTTGATATAGTTCGGCCTGCTGTGAAGTAAATTTACTGCCAACCGGGAATGTTCGGGTAAGATCGCCGCCATAGTGCATATGGTTTTCGGCTCCGATATCACTCAATACCATACGTCCCTCAGTTAAGGTATTGCCGTAATAATGGGTATGCAGGGTTTGTCCCTGGGTAGTGATGATGGCCGGATAACCCAGGCGTGCATTGTTTGCTGCCGCAACTTCATAAGCTTTTGCAACCAATTCGTATTCTTTAATACCCGGGCGCGTATGTTTGATAACAGCGGTCATCATGTCAACGCTGATATTGACTGCTTTCTCCAGTTCCATTATTTCTAATGGCGATTTGATAACGCGCTGGGCAATTACCGCTTTTATAAGTTTCAGGGAAACCGCATCTGCAACATCTTTCAGGCTGGTATTTAACCAGTTGGCTAATTTGATCCTGTTTTCTGGACGATAGGGTGGAAGGATATGTACTTTGCGGTCAGTTGCAAGCGCTTTATGCACATAGTGATTTATAGCTGCATAGGTCCTTGTAGTTTTAACACCTACCAGGCCTGCCATCTCGCTAATGGTGGGCAAAGTGCCTGTCCATACTATGTCATCGATGGTAAGTTCATTTCCAAAAATCACCTCTTCCCCTGATTCGGTATCGATAATGGCTGCCAGTGTTGGTACGTCGAGTCCAAAATAATAGAGAAAACTGCTGTCCTGCCTGAAGGGGTAGCAATTGTCTTTATAATTCATGCTGCTATCTTCATTCCCCAGTAAAAGGATAAGGCCATCGTTGCCGAAATTTTGTTTTAAAATCCGGCGCCGGTCTGTGTATACCTGCCTGTCAAAAAGATTGAGTTCCATTCAGGCAAATATATGGGTTGTATTTGTTGTAGAAGTTGAACTGGCAATATTGGTTTAAATCTTTTTGGGTACCTCACCAGTTCAACTTTAACGAAAAGTATATAAATCACTTTTTCTTTGGGCCATTAGCCAGTACATAGGCAGCAACCTGTTTACCTATTTTTGTTGATGCATCATTATCGGTAGGGTAATGGATGCCGCCATATACGCGACTCCAGCTGTTTTCAAGTTCGCCTTCACTTAGGGACTGGATAGTTCTGGCCGGTTCACCTGAAGTTGTTGTATGAAGTTCCAGCGTGTTTTTATCGCCAAAGAATTTTTTCAGTACATCAAAGCCAGCCTGTACGGTACCGCAGTGCCCGCATGGGTAGGAAGGATGGGGAGGGGTGGCCAATAATGGTGTCCATTTGGCGTAGTTATTGGTTACTCCTCCGTCTGCATCGGCATTTAAAGCTGTTACCGGTCTCCAAAACAGATAAAAATATTTTGCATCCCAAATAGCTATGCGTGCATCGGCTTCGGCAATATCGGCCAAAACAAAAATCAATGCGTTTTGTTCGACGGAAGTCTTGTGAGCAATGGCTAGAATTCTGGCTGCTTCATTTACCGTTAGTTCAGCATCCTGTTTATAAAACTGAGCGATATGGGTTTGATCGGCGGTACGGCTGGTGCTGGTTACAGAACCAAGATCAGCAACTTTAGCCAATGCTTCATTGTAAACCGTACTACCAACAGCCGGAGGTGGTTCAGGTCTGAACTGGTCGTCTGATTTTAATATAAAAGGTTTAACTTTTCCCCATTGCTGGTTTATCCCGGGAGTGAATGCTGAGGGAGTTGGCCGATATTCACCCAGTCCAGGTTTGGCGGGGCCAGGGTAGCCTACATTTGGTTCTGATCCATCATTGACACGAAGTGCGATTATATCAGCTGCGGATGCCGAGCCAACTTTTTTTCCCTCATCGATTAAACCGTCGTTCGCTGCTGCCAGACTAGATGCCAAGGCTGAGTCGATATGCGGTGCCTGCGCAGGGAAATAATAAATCAACACATCGTGAGCAGCTTGTGCGACCGCCGCCTTTATGGAAGCCTGGCTGTTAGCAGCGATGTAAAAATGATAGGGCGTGCCAATTTTTTTAATGGAATTAACGGCATCATATACTGCGATAGCTTCTATAGCCTCGATGCGGCTACCCAGGTTGCTGTTGTATTTTGCTACTTTCGTCGCATTTACCGTTATCAGGTTCCATTCTGTCACGATATCTGCAGATGCGGTATTGGCTAATGCCAAAATAGCCAACGCTGCAGCAATAGTGATTTTTGTTTTGAATTTGTTGTCCATAAATTACTGTTTTAATTCTTCTGTTTTTTTAACATTATTTCCAAAAATATCATTTATATTTTAAATCCACAAATCCTATCTATTTAGTAGATTATATTTATACAATTGATGTTTCTTCGTTCGTTAATAATTTACCAAATAACAGGCCGCCCCAAATTTGAATTGAAATATTCAGTTTTGGTAACAGCAGAAACTTTATAGAAATTATATGTCTTTGCTTAAAGGTTGGTTGAACAATAGTGAATAAATGAAGATAATTATATTTGATCAACAATTAATAAAAACGACTACTATGGCGTACTATTTCTTAAAACTGATCCCCAATCGTCCAACATTTTCACAAGATATGAGCCCTGACGAACGTAGCATAATGATGCAACACATTGCTTACTGGACCGAGCTGATGAATAAAGGTAAAATTATAGTATTCGGACCGGTAGCTGATCCTGCGGGGGCTTATGGTATGGGTGTGGCTGAAGTCGAAAATGAGGAAGAACTGATCACCCTAACCAGTAAGGATCCGGCTTCCGCGATCAATCATTATGAACATTACCTGATGCCCAGGGCAGTGGTGGCTGGGAAGCTTTAGTATCATCATCCAATATGATGAACCTATCGAATGACGAATTTTGAAATCGAAAAAAAAATTGATACTTGGGTGTCTATCATTCTTAAAACGTTATTGGTCATCCACTTTTCAGGCAGCTGCGTTTTAAAAAAAATGCGTTCCGTATCTCACCCAGGAACGCACTATCAATATCGGTCTCAATGATATTGAATCAACTAAATCTCAGATAACATGTTTAATATTAACCCAAGCTCTTTCCGACCCTTACAGGATCGTTATTTATAATATACATAACCTTGTTATAAGGTTGCTAATCAATTGATTGCCGTATTTATTGCAATGACTACTAATATTACCGCAATTAAAACAGCTGTTTTTTTTAAAAATTGTGTTGAGTGCTTATTTTTCCGTTTTTTTAACAAAATATTATAATTGTCAACGCGTCAAATATATGAAAAAATGCCTTTTTACTGTCATTAGAGCGCTTTATTTGCCGTTTCGTTACAGTAAATATTTTATTACAATTGATTTATTGTTGCTTAACGGGGTTTTTGTGTTGGATTGCTTAGCGTTATGCCCAAACTGTAGAAACATCTGCCTGTCAAAAGACTCGGATTATTATATTTACTAAATATCGGGCGTTCTTTTGAAAAGCCTTGATTACTATCAATTCCAATAAAAACTTCGAAATAATACATATCAACCAATAAATTGAAAGGTTAATTTGATTCAGGGAAACCGTTTATCGCGGATGGCACCACATTTGATGTTCTATTGCTAATAATGATTTGCTTTCCGTACCTGCAAGCAGACAGATTAAAGCGAAATGAATTGCGACCGAATACTTTCATTTGTTAAAGTTCAGATCGGACCGAAGGCAGAACTTAAAGCCGTCAAGATGTTTTTGATTTTACCAGCTGATGTGCATTGATCAGTGGAAATTAGTTATTGGCAAAGTCCGGTAAAAATTGAGAATAAAGTTATATTTGATTAGGATGAAGAAATATTTTTTAGTGCCTTTTGTTTTATTGTGCTTTGTTTCAGCTAAAGCTCAAACCGTTTCATTTGCCGAATTATTAAACATTACCAGTATGAATAATACGCAGGTGCATGATTTTTTATTAGCTAAGGGGTTTAAGCAACTAGGTACCGAAACGGTTAACAACAAACTGTTTGATGAGTATAAGAGCAACAGGACCCCAGATAAACAGGAAACTATTTTGGTGGGCCCGGGAGTCAAAGAACCTAATGGTAATACGCAACGGCCTGTTTCTTATTATACTCTGCTTGGTACCGACCTCGACAATTTATTAGGACAAGCTAAAAAATCTACGCTTACTCTTATTTTTCAGGGGGCAGATGTAAACAAGAATATCTACAGGTTTGATAACTCACTTTTCAGGGCCACAATTTCAATTACTTTCGATAAAAAATCAGGCTCCCTCGATGTCGCGCAGAAAGATGGCGCGGGGAATTGAGTTGCGCCCCCAACAAAAGGGAATTCAGTAGGTGAAAAACTGAATTGATCAATTCAAACTTTATGAATAATTCGTAACTACAAATCTTCTTTCAATACCGCCCAAACATTCCCTGCTACAATTTTAGCACCTTCGGCTGTTGGGTGGATACCATCTTTTTGATTCAATTTGGGAATGCCGGCTACATTATCTAAAAGGAAAGGAATAAGACTGATTTTATTAGTTTTTGCTAAGGTCGGGAACACTGCTTTAAAGCTGCTAGCATAATCAGCACCCATACTTGGGGGTACCTGCATGCCGGCTAAAATGATTATTGTGTCGGGATATTTGGCTTTTACCTTATCAATGATCGCTTGCAGGTTCCTTGCTGTTTCGTTTGTCGGAATACCGCGAAGGCCATCATTGGCGCCAAGCTCGAGAATAAATACGCTAACTTTTTGTTTTAGTACCCAGTCGATCCGACCCAGGCCGCCGGCCGTTGTTTCGCCGCTAAGGCCTGCATTGATCACCTGGTAAGGCAACTTAAGAGAATCAAGTTGATGCTGAATTACGCCCGGGAAAGCTTCATCCTGATCGTCGAGTCCATAACCGGCAGTTAGGCTATCACCAAAAAAGAGGATGTTTTTTTTGTTCGATTGCGCGGCGGTCTCTGTTTTAGCAGCAACTTCCTGTGAATTGCCCGAGGTATTTTTATTGCCACAGGCAACAAGAACCAATAAAAGAATAAAAACTCCTGATTTTTTAAACTTATCCATATAAAACTTTAGATAGAGCATTCAACAAATGATTTAAACTTTGACTTTTATTCTCCCCTTAAAATTTCCAAAGGTGGTTTGTTTAATACACCACGACTGTTTAGTAATCCGATCAGGATCGTTAAGCCGGTGATGCCAAAAAATAAAGCCACCGCTGGTAAAACATCAATATTAAAGGCAATATCAAAATTGTACTTTGCCAGCAACCATGTACCCACCACTGCGATCAATATACCTGTAGCAGCTGAGAGCGCTCCGAGGAAGAAATATTCGATCGTAGTGATGGCTAATATCTGACGCCGGCTGGCACCCATGGTGCGCAATAATACACTTTCCTGTATCCTTTGGTATTTGCTGATCCTGACTGAAGCGATCAAAACTACTATCGCCGTTACAATACTGAACATCGCCATAAATTTAATGATGCTGCCTAATTTATCCATCAGATCTTCCAGCACACTCAAAACAAAACCTAAATCGATAATGGAAACATTTGGGAATAAACGTACAACAGACTGCTGGTAAGATGCCGACACTTTTTTGGAGGGCACATGAGTCATCAATACATGAAACTGCGGTGCATCTTCCAAAACTCCTTTTGGAAACACGAAGAGGAAATTGGTTTGCATCTTGTTCCAGTTTACCTGCCTGGTACTTGCGATCCTGGTGTTGATGGGGATACCTTGTACGTTGAAAGTTAGTTTGTCGCCAACTTTGAGTTTATTGCGTTGTGCGAAACGTTCTTCCATGGATACGGGGATATCTCCGGATGCAGGGGCATTGCCTATCCAATCTCCTTGCATGACTTTTTCGGTTGGGCTTAGCGTATCGCGGTAGGTAACACGGAATTCGTTGCCAAATAAACGCTCGCGCACCCGCATTCCTGTATCTTTTTTGTTTTGGGCCGATGTTTTGCCGTTCACTTTATCTATTCTAACAGTAACAACGGGCACCTGTTGCAAGAAGGGTAGCTTTTGTTTCAACGTAAAATCGGCAAGAGGTTTTTGCTGGCTTGTTTGAATATCAAACAAGATCATATTCGCCTGATTTGTACTAGCGGCTATAGTAA
>CAIPDP010000071.1 GCA_903863845.1 uncultured Mucilaginibacter sp.
CACAAACTAAAAAATTCGACCCGGATCTGGCCTATATCAAAAAATGGGTTCCGGAATATGCCGACTTCAGCATTTATCCAAAACCCATTATTGAGCATACTTTTGCCCGTGAACGATGTTTAAAAGTATTTAAAGAGGCGCTAAGTTGATAACAACTTAATCACCATAAAATGCTAATCCATCTAATTTATAGCCAGCAACGCCATTCCCATTTTTTGTGTAATAGAAGTCACCCGCGTTATAATATTCATATATCGGCACGCCTGTGTTAATTAAAGGTACGCCGGGCTCATAGCCTAAAATACTCTCAAAAACAAATCCGGCTGGAGCATTATTTGTCAATGTGTAATAATGTGCCCCGGTTGAAGGATTATTGTATCTTCTTATCGCAGAATTACCGGTGGAATTGACAGGACTTGTTAATAAATAACACAATATCGACGGGTTATCCGGAGCCCACCCCTCAGCAGAGGTTACTTCACCTGGATTGATGGTGTAAAAATGACGATGAATTTTAGCGTTCCAAAATGAATAAACGGGAATCCCAGTTTGTGCATTGACCGCGAGGGCCGAAGCAAAAAAAAGAAAAATAATTAAAATATGCTTGTTCATATTCCAAAGGTACTAAACGCCCTTTGCGGTGCCAACCCATAAAAACACCCATTTTTCAAAAATTCAGCCTATCAGTTGGTCGTAACGTCAGTCACTTGAACTTCAAATCTAACACAGGCATTGGCCGGGATTGTTCCGGCATCGGCACTTGAACTGCTACTTCTAAATGCTAATCGTGAAGGGATAAGCAGCGATATGGTACCGTTGCCTTTTCCCAGCAGGAAAAGACCATTTAGGAATCCCGGTGTTAAAGCGGATAAATCTGTAAAACTCCCCAGGGTCGTGGTTGTTGCGGGTGCTACAACTGTTGGACTATATACATCGGTAAAAAATGAATTGTTCATCAATTGGCCTGTATAATAAGCACTGACATATGAGTTATAAGTGATTAAATTACCGGTAGCTGGTACTGTAATTTTGTACCACATTCCGGCAGCCGGGCCTGTGTTAAGCTTGGTGTAACCGCTAAGGTTATTCGCAGCCATATAATTAAGTAGTACCTGGTCGTCATAAGCGGCGGGATCGGGCACAACATAAAGCGTATAATCAAGGCACTGATTACCTGCAATACGGCCGTTCACGATAGTTTTACTGCCGCTACCTGCCCCTGCCAGCCCATAAGCCAGATGAGAAGGGATAAGTATTCGTACTTTGGTGCCCTTATACTTTACCACATCATGCAAGGCTGTTGTCAAACCTTTTGGAGCTGTATGTCCCAGCAAACCATTGTAATGGTCGACAACTGTATCTGCATTATTATAAAGTCCATCAAATGACTTTAGGGTATAGGTAAAAAATAATGAGTCAGGATAATCAAACTGAGCACCGGTACCTTGCTGGATGATCTGGTAGTAGATACCGGTTGTATCGCCACCAACGGTATCCCGCTTCATACCGGAGATACCATTGGCACTGATATAACTTTGTATCTGCTGGTCGTCATATTGCTTGATATTCGGCATTGATCCGCTTTTGCGGCAGGACATTATGCCAACCACGGTAGAAAGTATTAGTAGGGTAAAAAGAGTTTTTTTCATTTATATCAGTTCGTTACATCGTATAGTTGTATGTCAAAATCGAGTATCGCATTAGCAGGTAAACCGACCGATGTTTGCGGGTCGGGTCCGTATGCATAGCGCGAGGGAATGATCAAACGGACAATCCCCCCTTGATTAACTTTGGGTAAACCCAATTGCCAACCTAAAATCACCTGGCCCAGCACGTAGGATGGGTGAAAGTTATTTGTTTCGGTAAATACCTTACCAGTACTTAATAATTTACCCGTATCGCCTACCGTCACCTGGGTCGACGTTGTAAAAACAGTGTTGCCCTGGCCCGGCTGCAAAACAATATAGTACACGCCACAGGTATCTGATACTTTTTTTGCAATACCGGTAAGGTTGTTTGCCTGGATGTACTGTGCCACTATCTTGTCGTCAATAGCCGCCTGCGCCTTATAGGCTTCAAGCGCACTTTGAGTTTTTGTGCAAGCCGACAAAAGCAAACATCCCATCAATAATAACATTAACCACCGCATCTTTTTTACAACCGGCAAATTTATCGTTTTATAATTCAAAAACGACAGCTTAACACTTTTTAACACATCGCAATTTTAATATCGGTAAAACGCTCGTCAACAGGCTTTATTTCATGTTTAGGATGTGCAAAAGCAGATATTTGCAACGAAGTGCCGGTAAGAAAGTATTGCCGAAGTTTAAATTTAAGGTCGTAAATGCCGGAGAATTTGTATTTTTTGTTCAGATGCATCGCAATTTAGCCAGTTGATGATTCAGGCTTATAATTGACGGTGAGCTTGTTGATCTTTTTAAGCAGATCGATCAGGTATTGTTTGTCGTGTTCGTTGATATGTTTGTTTAAGTAATTATTAAACTGCTTTACCACCACACGTGCCAGGTGTCTTTTTTCTTTACCCAGCGGCGTAAGGTAAATTTTCACCGACCTTTTATCGCCCTGATTCGATTCACGGTAAATGAGGCCCGACTTTTCCAACTGGTTCAGCATCCGCGAAAGGCTGGTTGATTTTAGCCCTAACAATGCTGCGGCCTGCGATACGGTTGTCCCCTCCTGTTCGTCGATGTTGATGAGCAGATAACCAATAGACTGTGTGATCCCAAACTCTGTAACCAATTGATTGTAGCGGTTGGCCATGGTTTGCCAAACTACTTTCATAAAATAGTCGATCGTTTCCTGGTGTTTAATATGCGATGGCATTGGCGTTTTTTAGTTCATGGTTCATGGTTCATGGAGATTGGGTTATTGGGTATCGGGTATCGGGTATCAGGTTTTAGGTATAATACATTTAACCTTGACCAATACCTGCTACCCGATACCCGCTAACTAATACCCAAAAATCAATATCCCTCTTTATCGTCATCCCCTCTCGGATCAGCACCGCCCTGGTAGCCTGTCGGTGTTACCAGGATGGCATCAACGCGACCACTTGGGCCACGGTCCACAATTTTATAACCTTTTTGTTTTAGCTTATTTCGTGTTTCAGCATCCATACCTCCACGTTCAATAGTAACTTCATCGGGTAACCACTGGTGATGAAAGCGTTTCGAATCTACTGCCTGCTGCATGTTCTGGTCAAATTCGATCACGTTTAAAATTGTTTGAAAGACGGATGTTATAATGGTTGATCCTCCCGGCGTACCCACTACCATAAATAATTTGCCATCCTTTTCAACAATCGTAGGCGTCATCGATGAAAGCATGCGTTTATTGGGTTGGATGCTGTTGGCTTTACCACCTACCAGTCCGAACATATTTGGCACACCCGGTTTTGAACTAAAATCGTCCATCTCGTTATTCAGCAAAAAGCCTGCACCGTTGACAAATATTTTAGAGCCATAGGAGTCATTGAGTGTGGTAGTGATCGCAACTGCATTACCCTCGGCATCCACGATAGAATAGTGGGTAGTTTGATCACTTTCATAGCCAGGTAAATTACCCGGTGCGATGTTTGCACTTGGCGTTGCAGCAGCCCAGCTAAAATTGCTCATACGCGCTGCATTGTAAGCCGGGTTCAGCAATGTATCCACTGGAACTTTAAAGAAATCGGGGTCGCCAAGGTATTTGGAGCGATCGGCATAAACGCGGCGTTCGGCTTCAACAACCAATTGTATGGTTGAGTCGCTATTAAAACCCCAGCGGTGCAAAGGATACTTTTCTACCGATTGCAACAATTGCAACAAAGCCACTCCCCCGCTTGAAGGCGGCGGCATAGCAATGATCTTATACCCTTTATAGTTGCCAATGAGCGGATTGCGCCAAACAGCCTGATAATTTTTTAGATCTTCTTTGCTAATAAAGCCATTACCGCTTTGCATTTCTGCTACAATTTTATCAGCAACCGCACCTTCATAAAAGCCTGCTCTGCCCTTGTCGCGAATCAGTTCGAGTGTTTTGGCAAGATCTTCCTGTACAAGCAAATCGCCTTCTTTCCATCCGCCTTCTTTCAGCAAATAGCTTTTGCCAGGATTTAATTGTTTGAAATATTTTGCCGCCCAATTCAATTCAGAAGCGCCACGTTTGCTTACCCTGAAACCGTTTTTGGCGAGTTCAATGGCGGGCTGTACCAATTCAGCCCATTTTAATTTTCCATATTTGCTATGGGCCTCAAACATGCCGGCGACTGAGCCCGGTACACCCGATGCCTGATGTGTGGCCAGGCTTTTGTCGGGTATAACATTTCCTGCGGCGTCGAGGAACATATCCTGGAAAGCTTTTGCCGGGGCTTTTTCCCGAAAATCAAGTGTTGCCGTTTTACCGCTTTTTGAACGGAATACCATAAAGCCTCCACCGCCGATATTGCCAGCTTCGGGAAAAGTAACGGCAAGTGCAAACTGAACGGCGACAGCTGCATCAACTGCATTGCCTCCTTTTTTCAACACCTCAAGCCCAATTTTTGCAGCATCTGGATTAGCACATACCACCATACCATTTTTATAAATCGGTGCTTCAGACCCCGTGGTTTGGGCCTGTGTATGTTTATAGGTTACCAGAACAACTAAAAAAGCGAACGTGGCAATGAGGTATTTAGAAGAAAGCTTGAACATATGTGTTTGAATAATGCCGCCTAATTTAACCTATTTTTAACTTAAACCAACGTAACAAATTGTTGCTGCGAAGCGTCTTTTTATCAAAAAAACATTTTTCCCATTTAAGTGTTAGGCCAATTACAGGTTTGACTAGCGGGTAAAAGCTTAAAAAAACCTTAGAAAGATAAAGCATACTATATTTGAACAAATTATTAACGTTAATGCAAAAAACTTCCATGAAAAAATATTATTACCTTTTACTCATCTTTACGGGCTTAACTTTAAGCGCAACAAACGCCAAAGCACAGGATTATAACCCCAACTACCAGATCGCAGCCGGATTAAAATTCGGAGGATACGAGAATGGGGTCTCGGCCAAATATTTCATGAACAGCAGCACTTCGCTTGAAGCGATTGCCGGTTTGCGCTCACCACATGGCTTGGTTTTAACTGGTTTATACGAAATAAACCATACTGCTTTTGAGGTTGAAGGCTTGAGGTTTTACTATGGTTTTGGCGCACACCTTGGTGCCGTTGGTGCCGGATATTACCAACGATTTGACGGAAGCAACGAGCTTTATTCAAAAAGTCAGATATTGTTGGGCGCTGATGGTGTTGTAGGGCTAGAATATGTTATCCCTCAGTCGCCGATCGCTATCAGCCTCGACCTCAATCCTCGAATAGAATTGGCAACCGGGCCATTCTTTGATATTGCTCCGGGCCTGGGTGTAAAATATTGCTTCAAATAAGCCCGGCAAAAACGTCCCTGCCGCTTATTTGCTTGAATTAGCGCTCGATGACAAGCTTGCGGGTATAAGCTTTTTCACCGAGTTGTACTTTTAACAGATAGCTTCCGGCAGCCAAATGACTCACATCGATCTGCGTGCTAAAATTACCAACAGGGATAGCCTGGCTTTGTGAATAAGCATTTTGCCCGATACTATTGACAATGCTGAGGGTAAGATCGGCAGCAGCGGGTGCAGCAAAGACAACGTTCAACTGACTATTCGCCGGTACTGGAAATATAGTCAGGCCGATTGGATTTGTAGTTGGATTAATTGATAATATCGCGTAAGTGAAATTATCCGACTGTGAAACGCAGCTGTTGGCCAATGTTACGTCTACCCTGTAATTACCGCTCTGTGTTGGCGAAAATGTTTGCCCGGTAGCGCCATTGATCACTACTCCGTTCAGGTACCATTGGTTGCCCGTTGCAAAATTTGAACTTAATTGGGTACCATTTTGGCTGATTGCCGGTTTATCAATATTAACGGCAACCCTGGAGGCTGTGCTACAGCCAGGACTAGCCAGCGTAAGGTCATAAAAATAGTAGTAGAACTTATTGTAATAAGCCGTATCAGTAGCTGAAGTTGCCGAATTACCAGTGATGCTGAATACATCTCCGACCTTAAAAGGATAACCGGTGACACCACCATTATTTCGGTAAATGGTAGCGTTTGCATCATAGATAGTGCTGATGGTATAATTACCGGCAGCAGGCAATAAAAGATTTAAGTGATATACCTGCCCATTGTCATTTGGGTCATCAGGTTGTGCACCAGGCTTTGGATTGGTTGCGGTTGCAACGGCATCGATCGTTGTTGAAGATACTACTTCGCCGTTATCATTGGCGACACTAAAAGTTATTTTTCCAGAATAGCCAATATAAAGCCGGGCGCTTTTTAACACAATAGGGATCCTTGTAAAAACATTGACCGAAGGTGTAAATTGGTTATAGCCTCCAGCAGAAAAAACAGTTTTTGTAGCCGGACCAACGGTGCTGCTAAAATCATTCAGCCCCACATAGTAAGTATTATTGACTGGCGCTTGTGCGGTGATCGTAGGCGATCCATAAGCAAATGGTGTAACGTCAGTGGCATTTTGGTACCAAAGCAGTTCGCCATCGCCGGTTCCCGACAGCAGGTAAGTATTGCTGGTATTGCAAAAGCGGGCACTCAGCCCTGATGCTACCGGCGTATTTGCGATTATAACCGTGTCCTTTACTGAATTATTACCAGGTACCGGGTCCGTTGCTAAATTGGTGCTTGCTGTGATATAATAAGTTGCACCCGGCAAAACACTGAACTGTGTTGTAAATGTAAAATTATCCTCGGAAGCAGGTAAAAGCACTCCGGTGTAGAGCTGGTTAAAGGTTGATATTGTTCCGTCGGCGGCAGTGATACTAACGGTTACCGGTATCTCACTCAGCACCTGAGTGCCGAAATTTTTCAGTGTAACGGTTACCGGTGTCTGGCCCGAACAGTTGCCCCCGGCCGAAGGGCTAACAATAGCAACGGCGCCTACGTCGATACTGGTTGGCAAAAACTGTACCCGATAATCCTCGGTTTCACCCTTCGCGTAATTACCGCAGGCTTTAATAGTAGACGTATCAGAAGTTTCCGTGAGCACCACGCGCATGAGGCTATAATTGCCTGCTTCCACACTCCCGGGGACCTTAATGTTGGTAGTGAAAACGCCAGTACCGGAAATGATATTGCTCGTAGCGACCAGTTCATTTGGTTCAAACACTCCGTCAGCGTTCCAATCGATAAACACTTTGGCTGCTTTATTAAAGTTAGCACCGCAGGTACCCAGCGTAAGCGACAATGGATAGGTTTTATTTTGCTCGAGCTGCACAGTCAGATTTGTATAATCTGAATACATGGTACAGCCCGGTGTCGGTGTATTATTGATGTTGGAAAGGCTAACATTATTGATGCGCGAATCAGCATTTGAGAGTGGAGCCGATGTGCAGTAGGAAGCGCCACCTACCCCGGTTACAATGATCGAAAAATCCTGTGAACCGGAGTTTAGCGTTCCTTTATGCGAAACAGTAATGGTATACGAACGTCCGGGTACTGCCCCAGCAATATATACCTGCTCAACGTTATCTCTTATATTATCACCGGTAGTGGCCGGGGCGGCGGGGTTGTTCGGATCGAGTACCCACGGATAATAGGTTTTGGTGCCGTCACTGATCCTTATATCCAGATCGTTGACCAGTTTGGGTGTACGATCGTTGATCACACCAGTAGTTGTCGTATCAGCCGGGGGATCGGTCCAGGATATTGTAGCAACCAGCGCTCCGTTGCCCGAAGCTATTACCTTAAATGTTTGGGTTTGTCCCTGTGCAAGTGCTTTTTCGTTGATCAAACTTTTAGTACCGTTATCGGTAATGGTCTGCGCAGCATTTTTTGTATTGAGCAAACCCCAGCCATAAATATAGTCGGGACCCGGATTACCGGCATCAAAAGCAGTGGCACAGGCCAGTCCTTTGAGCGTCGCAGCACGCATAAAATTGCCTGAGTTTTTTTCCGCATAATACTCCTGCAACAGGTAAAGAGAACCGGTAACATTAGGTGCAGACATCGAAGTGCCTGAAAAAACCAGGTAACTGGTTGCACTGCCTGCTCCGCATGATAATACGTTCAAACCATTCGCTACCAGATCGGGCTTAACCCGGCCGTCATTAGTTGGTCCCCAACTACTGAAATAAGAAGAATTGATCGATGAAGAACTGGTTGGACCATTAGGTAAGGGGTCGATCGCACCTATGGTTAAAATATCTTTCGCGTTGCCCGTACTGCTAATGGTTTCATAGCCGCTATTGCTACTGATCCCAGCCGGGCGCGGGCCCTTATCAACCAGAGTTTGGTCGGAAGCGCTCATGTAGCCATAATAGTCGGTTCCGATAGCGGGGCCGGTACTGCCACGTGCATTGCCGGCTGATTCAACAATAAGATAATAAGGAGCGTTATAGGCGATCTGATCAAACTGCTGTGTACGCTGACCATAAAACCCGAAGGTATAGTCGACCGAATCACCGGGCAAACCGTACCATTCCCAGCGATTAAAGTTACCATCGAAAACCCAGCCTGCTTCATCTCCATAAGAATGGTTGGATAGCAATAGGTTAGGTGCCTCTGCGCTCATATCGCTGATATCGTTATCAAAACTGTAAGATTTTAGGGTACTGGCATTAAAGGCCATGCCTTTTGCAGGAGGATATACCCCTTTGGCAAGCATCGTACCACTCACGTGCGTGGCATGATCGATGGTTGAAGAACTGCCCTCAAGGGTGATGGTTTTACCTGCAAACTCCTGGTGCCCGTTAAAAACCCATCCCCCGTCAAATATCGCCAGTTTGTTTTTCAGGAAGGAACTGGAGCCTGATAAATTAAGCCCCAGTGAACCGCCCGGCTGAACAGCATTGGTATTGGTAGTGGCAGCGGATATGATATTGTCGTGAGTTATCAGATAAATTGGGAAACCCCGCTTGTTTATCCCCTGTAGTTGAACTACACCACCGCCTTTGGTATTGCGGCGAACTACCCATCCATGCTTTTGTGCCAATGCCAGTGCCTTTTGTTTGTTGAGGGCCTGATCTTTTTTTGCGTTTACGGAAATGCGCTCGAGGTTGCGTTTATGCTCCTCTGTCACCAGTTTTTGCTGGGCAAAGGTGCCGGTTGTAATAAGGACAAAAAAAGCAGCAATTAAAATAGAGTAATTAATCCTCATTCGTACCGGTTGTAAATATTGACGTTTGGTAAATGTGATGTTCAAGATAAAAGTAATTTTACGCGGTCAGGGATAAAATTTCAAATCGCCCCATTAATTATAAATAAAAGCCAGACCAGCGATAAACGGTGAATGCAGGCTAAAATTATATTTTTTAATTTATAAATAGCATCCTTTTTAAGTAAGACGCAACATTTACGGAATTGTATCCGTAAAAGTTTGTACCAAAAGTTATGTCAGCTAAAATAAAGTTGTACATTTGAAGGTTTTTAACACTGTAAAATGAAAATTAAGGCCGGCTTTGGCACCATCGTAATAGTCCTTTTCAGCATCGTTTCGGCGTGTGCGCAAGGTGAGCCGTGCGGTGGTGCTGACCCGGATACTACCTGCCCGCTCGACACCTGGGTGATCCTATTAGTTATTGTTGCTTCCGCTTTTGCTGCATACACTTTGTACCGCAGGCAAGCAGTTTCCCGCTCAAATAGTTAATCATATTCTCTTTTTCTCATTTCGCGAATAAAACTATTGGTTAAATATTATTTATTAATTAATATATCGCCTGCCGGATATTAAATCCACATTTTCGCAAAAAACAAGCATTTGCACTTATTTCGAAGTTTTCAGGCACTCAATCCCGGCAAATTCGACCTTATTTTATAGTATTTAATATTTTTTAAACATAAAGTGTTCAAACACGAAACTCTTCTTAGTGTATTCCGTACATAGTATTAAGGAAATGCCCAATTTATCGGTATATTAATTAATAAGCAAATATTTAATCGAAAAAAACCAAGCAAATTCCGCAGGATTTTGGCATTGAACTTAAATCGGTTCAAATAGTCAAACCTGAATATTCGCTAAACAAAAAGCTAAAAAATACGCCTGTTTTGGCAAAAATATGAATAAATATAGGTCGTGAACATGCTTAAGTTATACAAGATGCGCCTTTTTACATTTATTATCATTTTAATATTTTCCAATATGCTTAGGGCATCTGCCACCACCTACACCTGGGTAGGCGCTGCTTCAGGCAATTGGAATACCGCTACAAACTGGTCGCCAAGTACCGGATACCCGGGCAAAACGGGCAGTACCGACGTTGCGCAATTTAACAACAGCACTTATAACGTTACACTAAGCACACCGATCACTTTAAACAACATCAACCAAAATTCGG
Organism: uncultured Mucilaginibacter sp.; assembly: GCA_903863845.1. Lineage (GTDB taxonomy): Bacteria > Bacteroidota > Bacteroidia > Sphingobacteriales > Sphingobacteriaceae > Mucilaginibacter. Next base: position 10,369 of record CAIPDP010000071.1, read on the forward strand.
GCACCTGTACACTTACGATTACAACAGCAGGTAATAGCTTAACTATCAGTAGTGGTATCAGTTTGGCAAATAACAGCTCCTCCATCAAGTTCTTAGGTTCGGGCGCCGTGTCAATCGCAGCAATTAGTTTCCAAAACGGCGATTTCCTGACCTGCGGGTCCCCGACCGATGCTACCACTAACGTTTCGTTTGGATTGGCTTGTTTTATCACTTTACCTGCCAATGGCGGAAACGGTATCTTTAATTATGGCACTCTGAATTTTAGTTTCGATGTCATTTCTTTTGGTTCAGCATCTGTTCTTACCAATTATAGTACCGGCACAGTCACAACTAATTTCAGTATCTTTCAGTTATCTAACAACAACAATGCGATCAATAACTACGGGGTTTTCAATGCTTCTTTACTCAATACGTTTCAACTATCCAATAACCCTTCTTATATCAACAACTATGCAGGTGCCACGTTTACAGCAGGATCTTCCACTTTCCAGTTAAGTGGATCAGGGGCCGTGATTTCCAACGCCGGTACCTTTAATGTAAGCGGTGGTTGTTCATTCCAATTATCCGGAAACGATAGTTATATTAGCAATGCGAGCACTGGCGTGTTTACCGACAATGGTTCTACCTACACAATTTCGGGTGCCAATAGCGACTGCCAGATAAAAAACAGCGGTACCTATAAAACTACAAGCTGTAGTTTGACCTTTTCGGGTAGCAACAATAACCTGACCAACAATTCAGGTGGCACATTTACAGACAACGGCTCGAGTTTTACCTTTTCGGGCGTTAATAACAGTAACCAGCTGCTTAATTCAGGAACTTTTACCGGCTCGGGCAGTAATATCACACTGCAGGGAAATAATTCAAACCTGACCAATAATGCCAGCAGCAGCTTTGAGGTTAACGGTGGAGGCATTATAACCTGTACCAGCACAGGTTCGTCTGTCAATAAGATCTCCAACTCGGGAACATTTAATGCTGGTACCTCAAATTCAGCCTGCGAGATCATCCTCGACAATTATGCTTCGCTTTCAAATAGCGCTTCGGGAACTTTTAACCTTGGCTCAACTTCTTTTATTCATTATAATACTACGACATCGCACAATATTAATATAACTAATGCCGGTGGCGGTACATTTACCCTGCAATCTGATGCCTATGGAACGGGAGCTATCGACCAGATACCACAGGGCCAAAACAATACGGTTTCAGGCACTTTTACGGTGCAGCGTTACCTTCAGGGTGGTGCGGGTTACCGGGCTTATCGCCTGCTGTCATCGCCGGTTTATGTGGCTACTGTGGGCAGTGCAAATGTTTACAGCATCAACTATCTGAAAAATTCAATTTACCTGACCGGCACAACAACAACCGGCGGTTTCGATAATACGGTAGCAGCTAATCCAACGCTTTATCTCTACCGCGAAAACCAAAGCACTCCAGCATTTACGACTTATTTGAACAGCAATTTTATCGGCATAAAGGCCATCAACAATGCAACTGCCTATGCTTATTCTATGAATGACGCCACTTATACCAGTACTTACAATATTCCGGTGGGGTCGGGTTACCTGTGCTTTTTCAGGGGTAACCGCAGCACTTCTTTTGCTTCAAAAACTACTGCGCCGTTCCCGGTTCCTGAGAATACAACGCTGAGCACCAGCGGCACTTTGAATACGGGCACTATAACCTTTCGAAACTGGTTTAACCCTGGTACAACAACGCTAAGTTACACCCCCGCTACCCCAGTAGGATATCGCGGGTTTAACCTGGCAGGTAACCCCTACCCTTCAACAATAGATTGGCAAACCTATCAGAACACTGCCGGAACAGGTATTTATGGCAATGGTATATCTACCAGCATCTATGAACTGAATCCCAAAACCCAGAACTATGACGTGTACCAATATGGCGGCGCTTTTACTAATCACGGATCAAGGTATATTGTTAGCGGACAGGCATTTTTTGTACTGGCCACCGGGGCCACATCCTCTTTAACATTCTATGAAACTGCCAAAGCTGCAAGCCAGGAAAACACCGGACTTAACCTGTTTATGGGTACGCCAAATGCCCAAACCGCAAGCGATCAGCACCTGAAATTACAAATGGCTTTGGATACAGTTAATATTGACGATACCTTTATTGGCCTGGGTAAAAACCTGAATCCTCAGTATGACCCAATGGCCGATGCATTATATAAAAGTGGCTCAGGGAAAGTAGCCCTTTCCAGCTTATCGGCCGATAATATTGGCCTGGCCATTAACAAGCAGCCTTTACCGAAAGGGAGCACAAGCATCAAACTGAATGTAAATGCCCAGACCGATGGTATTTATTCGCTAAATCTGAAGGAAGTTACCGGCGTTCCGCAACTCTATGATATTTGGCTGATGGATGCCTACAAAAAAGACTCGCTGGATATGCGCCATAATCTCACGTACCGCTTTAACGTTTATAAAAGCGATACGAATTCGTTCGGCGCTAATCGTTTTAAGCTGGTGATACGCGAAAACGCCGCACTAGCCTATCACCTGCTTGGCTTTACCGCTGTAAAAACTGCTAACCAACAGCACCAGGTGCAAATTACCTGGGCCGCAGAGAACGAACAGAATTATACCAATTTCACAGTTGAACGCAGTGTTGATGGCGGTATTACCTACCAGGTGATCGGTAGCGTACCCAGCTCCGGCGCAGGAAATTATGGACTGGTCGACAACAATCCCTCGACCAATAATCTTTACCGCTTACAATCGCAAAATGTTGACGACCAGATATCCTTTTCGCCCGTTGTGCCTATCTCCTATTCAGGACTAAGCAATAGTCTGGCAAAAAGCAATATCAATGTTTACCCGAACCCAACTACTTCAACCATTAATCTTGGTATAGCGTCAGCACTTGCCAGCACAAGCAAATTCAATATCCAGATCAGCAACAGCTCTGGTTTAATGATCCGGCAGGTGACCACTACCGCATTGACCTGGCAAACAGATGTAACTGATCTGCAACCAGGCACTTACCTGATCAGGGTGATAGATGGTGATCACCAAACCGAAATTGGCAATACCAAGTTCGTTAAAATGTAAATTTTCTACCTGTTTTAAGCATAATTACGAAGGCCGGGAAGCTATTTCCGGCTTTTTTTTGTTCAAAAATCCAATCAATTTCTCAATTCCCTGGCACATAACTAACTAATTGACTATCAGTTATAAAGGTCAATTAACCTTTAATTAATTTTTTTGATTCAATGAAAAATTTAGTTTAATTTAGACAGAGGATGGCTTGATAAACCATCAGGTGACGGCGGCTTATTTAGCTATCTGTCCAACAACAAAATTGCCCGGTGGCGAGCCCGGGCATAACAATCATAGTTTTAAGGAAGCAGTTCGAGGCCCGGTGATGTGGCGACTGACCCGGGCCAAAAAACTGCAGCTCACAAATATCTTTTCTCGCCGATTCGATTTAATCTATTTCGTTTCAGGATTTAACCAACACACTTCATCAACACCAGGTTTTAATTGAAAATTGAATCCTGATCGCAATGAACTTCCGAGCCCTGAATAAATGATCAGACAGGTTCTGAATTTGCATTCCAGACCTATTTGGCTTTATCATATTCGCAGCGTTTATCTTGAGGAAAGGCCACTAATTGGCTCAAAAACCCATTAATTATCATGGATTTCGGAAATTATTTTTCCACATTCAAACATTTTACTCGATTTTTTATAAAAAATTAAGCCTATAGTTAATTAATTCACGGTTAATGAAATGTGCCTATTTTAGACAGAAATGCGTTATTTAGGCGTCACAGTACTTTGTCATATTATCTTATAGGCAATGACTTTCTCTTTAAGCAATACATAAATAGCTATAAGCGTTAATAATCAACCACTTAAAGGGTAAAACATCGCAGAAGTTTTTTTAACTTCGCTTGTTGTAAGCTTAAATTCTGCCGTGTTGAAAAGAGCAATATTATTTATAGGACTACTTTCGGAATTCTTTTTGTTTACTGATTGTGCGCGGGCACAGGCTCCGATAATTACTTATACCCCAACTACCAATGTTTTTACGGTTGGCTCGGCTATTACCGCATTAAATCCTGGCAATACAGGCGGCGCTGTCCCAGCCACAACCTATGCAACAGTAAGTACCCTGGTTAATACAGGTACATTCAATAACCCGCAAGCTGTAGCCACAGATGGAACGAATATTTACGTGGCCAGTCTTGGGGATAACAGGATACGGAAAATAACACCAGGCGGCGGCGTTTCGATTCTGGCAGGTAGCGGAACTGCGGCGGAAGCAAACGGGCTGGGGACCGCAGCCAGCTTTAACCAGCCTGATGGTTTGGCTTACGATGGAGCTGGAAATCTTTATGTCTCAGACGCAGGTGGCAATACCATCAGAAAAATAGTCATATCATCAGGATTAGTTTCGACCTATGCCGGTACCGGCGCATCAAGCCCGGTAATAAATAGCACACCACTGGCATCAACATTTAATGGTCCGGCGGGCTTAGACATTGATGCATCTGGTAATATGTACATTTGCGATCAGGGTAGTCACACCATACGGATGATATCGGGAGGTGTGGTATCAACGCTGGCGGGCACAGCAGGCACTTCAGGTTCGACTAACGCCGTGGGTACGGCAGCAACCTTTTATTCACCAAACGACCTCGTTGCCGACAACCATGGCAACTTATTTGTAGCAGACTACCTTAATAACCAGATCCGAAAAATTGTTATCAGCACAAAAACTGTGACAACTTTCGCTGGCAGCGCTACGCAGGGATCGACAGATGGTACCGGAACCGCTGCAACTTTTACTGATCCGGCAAGTATTTGCCTGGATGCGTCGGGGAATCTAGTAGTAGCTGACCTCAGTAATAAGATAAGGTTAATTACACCTGCAGCCGTAGTAACTACTATAGCTGGCAGCGGAGCAGCGGCTGAAACCATTGGCGTAGGAACTGCAGCGGCGTTTTATAGCCCGGGTGGTGTAGCTACTGATAATTCGGGCAATTTATATGTGATCGATTTCGAAGCTGGCAATAGTACAAGTTCAACTTTGCGTAAAGTATTATTGACCGGGTATGTAATTAGTCCGGCTTTGCCTGCCGGATTGACATTTACTTCCTCTTCCGGCCAAATATCAGGCACTCCTACTGCACTTTCAGCAGTAACAAGTTATACCATAACCGGTTACAATGCCTACGGCAGCAGCAGCGCAACAATTACTATTCAATGCGTTCAAACCAATAACTGGACCGCCGGCGCTAACACCACCGCCTGGGGAACGGCCGCAAACTGGAGTAAGAATGCAGTACCTGGTGTTAACGATGATGTACAAATTGGAGTTACCGCGTATACAAATAATCAGCAGCCTACTTTAAGCGCCACAACTGCAATACATTCGATCACCTTTGGCGCGGTAAAAGCAGGTACCCTGACCATTTCAAGCGGCAATACCTTAACCCTTAATGGTTACCTTACTGTTAATACTGCTTCAACCGGTACAATTATTGGAGGTGCAGCATCATCTACCGTTAATATGGCTCCCGCATCAATCGTAAACGTAAATGGTACCGGGGTTTTAACCTTAACTAACCCTTTAACATTTAACTTACAATCTTCAGCTGCCGGCGATGCTTCAATCGGGCAGGTTGTAAGTGGTGCAATTACAGGTACCGCAGCATCTGCTATTAATGTACAGCGGTACTTGACGGGTGGTAGTGCAACCTATCGCGGATACAGGCTACTTTCATCTCCAGTTTATGCTGGTACGGTAGCCGGTAATAAGGTATACAGCATCAATTACCTGAAAAACTCAATCTATCTAACTGCAACTACAACACTAGGGTCTGGCGGATTCGATAATTCATCAGCAGCAAATCCAACACTGTACTTATACCGAGAAAATTTAACACCAAGTTATACTACGTTTACCGGCAGTAATTTCAGGGGCATCAATAACATTAATGCCTCGCCAAGCTACACCATAGACCTTGATGGCTCAGGATTTAATATACCTGTTGGCAATGGTTACCTTTGCTTTTTCAGAGGCAACCGGGCCAGTGGCAGTTTTGCTACGGAAACCTCAACCAGTTATGTGCCGCAAACGGTAACTTTATCAACTTCCGGAACATTAAATATCGGCCAGTTTACTGTACATGACTGGTTTACAGCGGGCTCAGCAAATCTTAGTTATACAGCGGGGTCACCTGTGACGGTTCGCGGTTTCAATTTGGTAGGAAACCCCTATGCGAGTGCCATTAATTGGGATAATTTTCAATCTGCCTCTACCACTACCGGGATTTATGGCTCGGGTGTAGGCAGTACTATTTACGTTCTGGATCCGGTAAGTCATAATTATGGCGCATATATCGCCGGTAACCTTGGTGTAGGTGGCACGAATAATGCAACTAATATTATCTCAAGCGGACAGGGATTCTTTGTGATAGCCAGCGCAACAACCGCTCAGCTAATTTTTAATGAATCGGCAAAAACCGCTACCCAGAATACCGGAACTCATTTACTAATGGGTACGCCTGTAAATCTTGCCAATAACCAATTCCTCAAACTAAGATTGTTTAAAGACTCAGTAAATGCAGATGAAACTGTAATACGTTTCAATAGTAACGGCAGTACAAATTTTAACCCAAGCCTGGATGCACCTTACAAAGGCGGCTACGGTACGGTGAGTTTATCCGGCATATCAAGTGACAATATCAGCCTTGCGATCGATGTCATTCCCTTGCCGCATGTTCAACCTGAATCAGTATCACTGAACGTTACTGCAAACACCGACGGCGCTTACACTATTTCACTAAAAGACCTTGTATCGGTACCTCAGTTATATGACCTATGGCTGATTGATAAATACAAAAAAGACACAACCAACCTGCGCCAGAACTCCAGCTATACCTTTAATATCATCAAAGCTGATACGGCCAGTTATGGCGCAAACAGGTTTAAGCTCGTGATCGGTCAAAACCCTGCCTTCGCCTGCCAGTTACTTAGTTTTACCGGCTCGAAAATGCAGGGGAGCCGCCAGGTACAACTTGTTTGGAACACACAAAACGAAGGAAATTACACTAATTATACCGTTGAACGCAGCATTGATGGTGGTAAAACTTTTGAAGTACTTGGTTCCGTACCAACGACTGGCAGCGGACAATATTCACTGCAGGACCAAAACCCAATAACCGGCAGTAATTTGTACAGACTGAAACAGGAAGATGTAAATAACGCGATCACCTACTCAAACGTTGTAACCATAGCTTATTCGGATCTGAGCAATAACCTGGCAAACAACCTGATGCTTTACCCCAACCCTGCTGTAAACACTTTAAGTTTGAACCTGGTAACGACGCTTAGTAATTTGTCGACTTATAATATCCGGTTTTTGAACAGTTCTGGTTTGATCATCAAGCAGGTTACCTCATCTCAGCCATCATGGCAGGGAAGTATAAATAACTTGCAGCCGGGCACTTATATTGTTCAGGTATTAAACACCAGCACCTCCAGCCTGGTAGGGCAAGGCAAATTCGTAAAACTATAACCTTAGAGCACCAAAAACGCAATTTTTGACCCAATTTGGTACCTGACGCTTCAATTAAAAAAAGTGCCTTAAATCACGCTTTTTTTTATGAATTTATAACTCTCTGTAAATCAAGCCAAATCAAAGCATTACCTAACGTAACTACAACAAAATCAAGCAGTTTTAACAAAACATAATCGCCAGTTCGCCGTAAAAAAAGACTTAAAGTGCTGATTCTTTACCGTGAAAGCGATAATAAGTAAAATCGTAATATTTGGTTTGTTCCTGGTGGTTACGGCGCAGCAGGCAATCGGAGCTACGTACGATTGGGTAGGAACAACGGCTACACTGGGAGTCTATAACTGGAACAATAAACTTAACTGGCAGGTTAACGGTGTTGCAGCTACAACTATTCCCGGCGTAGCAGATATCGTACGTATTGGTGTCAACTCATTTACAAATAACCCTACCGTTACCGATGCAGAAACCTGTGCATCGATAGTCTTTGGCACATACAATAATTTTACCTTAACTGTAAACGGCACCTTAACTGTTACCGGAAACATTACCCAAAATAACGATCCGAACTTTTATCAGTATACCGTTATGGCCGGTACGGGCACTATTATCTGCGGCAGTATTACGATAGGTGATACCACCCAACCCCTATCCGGTAACGGTTTGGTAATGAACCTAAGCTCACAAGTAAATCAGTTGACAGTTAATGGAAATATCACACTTAACTCGGTAGGGAACAGCTTAGGGAACGGGATAGACTATCCTTATTTCTCGCTCGATGCCAACAAGCTAACGCTTGCTGGACAAATTGTTACAACAGCTACAAGCAATCCACTCTATGGGGGCGTAGGTGATCCGAATTTCCCTGGCTTAGGCCTTTTCCAGGCCGACACACAGCCAGTTGCTACTACATTGGAATTGCAGAATAACAATCCCATCCTTACTCCTATCACATCAGGCTTTACTATCGACTTTACCAACAATGGCGGTGCAGCAAATGGCAGTGGGCTTGCCGGCCTCGGTACCGTAATATATGATGCAACGGCAGGCACCCAGACAGTTTATGCTACAGCAACAACCGGCATAGGTATCAACAACTTTAACTACGCCAACTTAAACCTAACAGGTGCCAGTGCAAAAACCGTTACCGGCGGCTCGCTAACTATTGGTGGTATATGGACCACCGCGGGTACCGGTGCTGTAAACCTCAACACCAACAATCCAACTATCACAGTTAGCGGCAACCTAATAAACAGTACAAATATCACCCAGGGTTCAGGTAGTATAACGCTTTTAAGTGCCCTTCAAAACAACGCAGGCACAATAACGCTCGGATCGGGAACATTATCTGTTGGAGGCGCATTGCAACTTAATGCCGGAACTATAGCAGGCGGCACAGGAGCAGTAACTGTTACCGGGGCATTTCAGAATACTGGTGGCACCTATACTTCGGGTGCCGGAAGCTTAACATTTAACGGTAATTACACCAATAGCAGTACATTTAATGCAGGCAGCGGAACCATTTACTTTTCAGGATCGGGACAAACTTTAACTGATAACAGTGCCTCCGGTACGGTTTTTAACACTGTCACCTTCAATGGTACCGGCACCACAACGATGAGTGCAGGTACAGGCAACTTTGCTGTTTCCAGTTCTGGTGTGCTTACTTTAACCAGCCCGGCTAACCTTGTTGCAGGTTCAGCAACAGCGGCTTACCTGACGTTGAAGTCGGATGCTACCGGATCGGCAACTGTTGCTCCTCTTTCCGGAACATCAACTATAACTGGTTTCGTAAATGTACAGCGTTATCTTACCGGAGGAAGCGCGAGTTACAGGGGATACCGTTTGTTAAGCTCGTCAGTGAATGTTGCCACGGTAGGATCCAATCCGGTTTATAATTTTGATTACGTACATGCCTCCGTCCTTTTAACAGGTGCAGCCAGCGGAGGATTTGATAAAACCGGTAACCCAAGCTTATATATGTACCGCGAGAATCAGGCATTCTCAAACGTGGCATTCACTATAGGCAATTTCAGTGAGGTTACCGCTATTAACAACAGTCCAACTTACAATGTTTATACCGACGGCATACCAACCAACTATAACCCAATAGCAGGCAATGGCTTTCTTTTATTTTTTAGAGGAGATAGAATAAACAACCTGGCCAATAAATACAAGCCAGGTACCGTTGCAGAAAGCGTTACCCTAACTGAAACGGGAACTTTAAATCAAGGTTCGATCACGTTCCACGACTGGTATACGCCTGCAAGCGCCAACCTTGGCTATACCATTACTGCAGGCAATGCCCTGGTTCGTGGTTATAACCTCGCAGGCAACCCTTACGCAAGCTCGATCAATTGGGATCTGTTAAATAATCTTACCGTAACCTCGGGCATCTATGGCAGCAACATAGGATCGACAATTTATGTACTCGACCCTATCAGCAAGAATTATGGTGCCTATGTTGCAGGCACCGGCGGAGTAGGGACGCACAATACCACCAATATATTACCAAGCGGTCAGGGCTTTTTTGTTGTGGCAACTTCAGCTGCAGCAAAGCTGGTATTTAACGAATCGGCAAAAGTAAATACGCAGGTAACGGGAGCCAATTTATTAATGGGCCTGCCAAAACAAGTAGTTAACCAGCAGTATATGCATCTGGTTTTTGCTAAAGACTCCGTTAATACAGATGATATTATCGTGCATTTAAAAGCTGATGCCAATTCTGCTTACACGCCACAAACCGAAGCGCTGTACAATCCGGGAATGGGAGTTGTAAGCTTCTCGAGTTTAACCAGCGACAATGTTTCACTTGCTATCAATGCGCAACCCTTCCCAAAAACCAGGGAAAAAATAGCACTTTCGGTTAGCGCAACCAGCGACGGTAACTACCAGATCCAAATGAAAAACCTGGTGGGCATACCGAAATTATACAGTATATGGTTAGTTGATAATTACAAAAAAGACTCGGTCAACCTGCGGACAACACCTGTATATAACTTTACCATCAGCAGAAGCGACACCGCAACCTTTGGCACACACCGCTTCATGTTATCGATCGGCCAGGACCATGCATATGCTTATCAATTGATCAGCTTTACCGGGCAAAGAATCTCTTCACAGCCAACTAAACAGGTTCAACTGAACTGGAACACGGCCAATGAGGAAAATTATACCACCTTTACCGTTGAACGCAGTACCGACAATGGTGCTACATTTTCGGTAGTTGGCGGAAAACAAGGAAATGGCTCGGGCAGTTACGGACTGACAGATTTGGCACCGGTTGCCGGGATAAATATCTACAGATTGAAGCAGGAAGACATTAATAACAATATTAGTTACTCGGCACCGGTATCGATACAATATACAGAGCTGAGCAATAGTCTGTCAAATTCAAGTATCCACGTTTACCCAAATCCTGCTAAAAGTGGCATAACCCTTACGATAGCTGAAAATGCAATCGCAAAAACACCCAACTATAAGATCAAAATTTCTAATAGCTCTGGTCTTACTGTCCGCGAGATCAACGCCGCCCAGGCCAACTGGCAGGGTAGCATCAGCGACCTGGTTACCGGAACTTACATGATACAGGTGATCAACACCAAAGACGACAGCCTGGTTGGTCAAACCAAATTTGTGAAGCTATAAGTTCGGGCATAAAAAATCCCCGCTGGAAATAATCCGGCGGGGATCATCAAAATAAACAAACTTATAAAATGAACTATGATCTGGCAGATGGGGTAAGCTGCAGCTGACTGATGATGCCATCAACAACTTTAGGCAAATCTTCAATATCTTTTTGAACGTTTTTGTGAGCTTCACCAACTCCAAACCCACGCCATACGATCTTATGGGTTTTTGAATCGATCAGGTCAATAATAACGGTACCTTCTTTATATTTTTCTTTACCGACAGCTGTTTCGCCGCCGTAATAAACGTATGGGCTACCAAATCCATAATAAGGGCGGTACCCCCAACCGTAGCCCCAACCAAAGCCAAAGCCGAAACCATAGCCAAAACGCGGACCAAATCCTGTACCATAGTAAGTAGGCGAATAAACAGTTTTTGAACCATCACCAACGGTTGCGGTATAGGTAACCAGCAGGTCGGGATTGTTGGCTTTCATTTGCAGGCCTTTTGAGCTTAATGAGGTAATAGCTGCGTTTTTAACTTTCAGGTCAGCAGTAGCGCTCAGGTCTGAATTTTTATTGGATTGCGGAGGTAACCAGGCAAATGAGCGGTAGCGACTCATATTGGTTTTGTTAAGCCCGGCAGTATAATAATCATAGCTCCGGCAAGAGGAAAGGCCGGCAACTAATAGCATTACCGACATAAAACTTAGCAGTGTTTTCATAGCAAATTCCCTTTTAGATATGCGTGTTAGACTATTTATTTCAGAAAGGTTTAACCAACTAACCTTTTTACGACAAATATTTACCTACAATAGGCATCCTTCTTCCCATACCAAACGCTTTTGGCGATACCCTTAGTATTGGTGGTGTTTGGTAGCGTTTATGTTCGGCCAGGTTAACCAGTCGCAATACCCTTCGAACCGTATGGTCATCATAACCCATTTTAATGATCTCGGCAGGCGAGCAACGATGTTCGATATACTGTGTAAGGATTGGATCAAGAATATCATATTCGGGCAGCGAGTCGGTGTCTTTTTGGTTCGGTCGTAACTCGGCCGATGGTGGTTTAACAATGGTATTAATAGGAATGATCTCGCGCTCACGGTTCAGGTATCTCGCCAGTTCAAAAACCTGTGTTTTGTACACGTCGCCTATCACCGAAATACCACCGCACATATCGCCATACAGCGTGCCGTAGCCAACAGCAGCTTCACTTTTATTGGAGGTATTCAGCAAAATATACCCAAACTTATTACAGAGCGCCATCAAAACCACAGCTCTGCTGCGCGACTGGATATTTTCCTCTGCTATATTGAAGGGTAAGTTTTTAAACTGCGGTTGCAAGGTATTTTCAAAGGCATCGGTGATATCACTGATAGGGATCAATTCGCTCTTGCAGCCTAGGTTTTTAACCAGATCCTCGGCATCTTTGATAGAATGATCGCTGGAGAAACGCGAAGGTAATAGCACAGCCATCACATTTTCGGGCCCCAATGCTTCCGCTGCAAGGGCACAAACCACTGCCGAATCAATTCCGCCTGATAGGCCAAGGGTAGCCATCTTAAAGCCCGACTTATAGAAATAATCGCGGATACCCAGTATCAGCGCCTGGTGGATCTGTGCGATATCGCCTTCTTTTTTCTGGGGTATGGTTGGCGTTTGCAGCGGCTTCAGCTCCGAATAACTATCAAGCTGGTAGTAGGCCACACTTTCCTGAAAATAAGGAAGCTCGTCGACCAGTGCACCGCTATAGTCAAATACCAGTGAACCGCCGTCGAAGATCAATTCGGTTTGAGCGCCTACGTGATTTACATAAAATAATGGCAATTGGTATCTGCGGGCATTATCTTTTAAAATATTGATCCGTTCTTCGTCGTGATTATAGGCAAAAGGTGAAGCAGCGATGTTGATCATCACGTCCGGCTTTTCGCTGATCAGCATATCCATCGGGCGGGTGATGTATAAGGGATTCTCGATTGTGTTCCACAGATCTTCGCAAATGGTTAGTGCAATGCGGTGCCCCTTAAAATCTATACAATTAAATACGGTAGAAGGCTCAAAATAGCGGTATTCGTCGAATATATCATAATTGGGCAACAGCGCCTTATTGACGATAGCTTTAACCTCTCCCTGTTCGATAAAATAAGCTGAATTATTGAGGTCCTTTCCTTCCGGGTTATTGTTAACCGTTGGCAAACCTATGATACAGGCTATCTGCTTGCATTCGGCTGCAATTTTTTGTGCGGCTTCTTCACAAAGCGCGATATATTCATTAAATTCAAGGAAGTCGCGGGAAGGATAGCCACAAACGCAGAGTTCGGCAAACACGATCAGATCGGCACCCTGCTTTTCGGCCTGGTGGATGTGACTGATAATTTTCGCCGTATTCGATTCGAAATTACCAACATGGTAGTTAAGCTGTGCAAGTGCGATCTTCATATATCAGTAAACGTGAATTTGGTTGCGGCGTTGTGACTTAAAAAATTAATTTTGCTAAAAGAATAAAAATGATCTTTAATTCCTACAGGCTAAAGCAAATTTACCTATTTTTTCTGACGACAGCGCTATTAACCTCATGCCGGCATTCCAAAGATGTTGACGTAAGCAATATTGATGTTACCGTGACAATTGATCGCTTTGACAAGGATGTTGAAGCGATGCGCACACAAAACCGTGAAAAAGTAGCAGCAGAACTGCAAAAAAAATACGGTCCTTTCTATCGGGATTTTATGGAACGGATCATTCAGGTCGGCAGTTTACGTGACACCGGCTACCTGGAAACTTTCGGTGAGGTGCTTGCCAACCAGCCCTATAACGACGTAAAGCACGAAGTGGATTCGATCTACCCAAACCTCGATCAGCAAAACCAGGAGCTGACGGATGCCTTTAAACACATCAAATATTATTACCCGCAAAAAGAACTGCCAAAAGTTTACGCCTACATTTCAGGTTTCGGGGTTCAGACACCAATAGGTGAGGGTTATGTTGGCATTAGCCTGGATATGTTCTTAGGGGCCGACTCGAAATTTTATAATGCGCCGGCTATCCGCGAAGTAAATCCTAAATATATTTCACGCAGGTTCACACCCAATCATATAACACCAAGGATCGTCGAAACGATCGCACGCGAGGACATGTTTCCTGAAACCAATATTGACGACAAATCGATGCTTACAAGGATGATCTACAATGGCAGGATCCTCTATTTCATGGATAAAGTGTTACCCAATTTGAATGACACCCTTAAAATGGGTTATACCGGCAAGCAGTTGAAATGGTGTAACGATATGCGATCACAGATCTGGGGTTATTTTCTGGAAGAAAAATTGCTTTACGAAACCGATTACGATAAAATTCAAAAATACCTCGGCGAGTCTCCATTTACACCTGGCCTTGGTGATAAAAACGACTCCTCGCCCCGCCTGGCTGTTTGGACCGGCTGGCAGATCGTCCGCCAATACATGGAAAGGCACCCCGAAGTTACCCTGCCTGAATTAATGAGAGACAGGGATGCTGAGAAAATTTTAAGGGAATCGAAGTATAGGCCGGAGTAGGGATTTTTATCAGGTATCGGTTAATTGGTATCTGGTATTTAGATCAGGACATCGTATCATTTAGGAATAGGTTAATCCTGCCAATCGCTAAAATCCCAAAATCGTGTCAAATCGGGTGTCAAAAAAATAGCGTACCAGTTGACTGATACGCTATAATGCTATGAATTGAGTTATAGTTTTATTTTAAGATCGCAAACACGCCTTTTAAAGCGATACCGATTCCAAGTACAAAAAAGATATTGGATACCCAGTTATACATAGATACGTGTGTTGTATTCTCTGGTGCAAGGAACCGAAAAAATACTCCAAAAAGGATAATCACTATAGCTATCACGATCAGGATGTAGTGGCGTTCGTCGTTTGCTTCTTCAGTCTTATTCATCTTTATGCGAATTAAGGATTTTTGACAAAAATAGGAATGTTTATCGAATTTGATAAATACTTTTTACAATTTATGATGCCGGAACCCTTGAGGTACCCGTACGCTTTTTATAGGTTGAAATTGACCACCATATACCTAAGCCACAAAGTATGAATACCCAAAGATTCATTAGTCCCATAAACAAGTCGACAAAGATGGACCAGCCACTAACCAATGATAAAGCCAAACGTTGAAAGAAAGGAATATTATAGACGGAAGGGTCATCATTTGGAATGATCTCTTTAACAACATTATCCGTTTGATAGAAGCTCAGGCTCACCACGCTATATTTAACGGCCTGATCGGTACGCAGATTTTGTATCTTTTGGTCAACCATATCGTCCTTTAGCAACAGCACATTGGTTGGATTTTTTATTTTGATCTGACCGGCTTTTTGTGCTGCAACAAGTTCCTGCCGGTCCTTCAGTTTAAGCTGTTCAGAAAGGTAATCGAGCGAACGGTCATCGATGTCCATTTGGCTACGGTTCACGTAGATACCCAGATGGCTCGCTTTGGTCATAAATTCCTCCAAACTAGCCGAAGGCAGTCTGACCAACATTTCGCTGTTGGTATTGAAATCGGATATCCGCATGATCGAATCATTACTAACATGTACATCCCGGCTCGCCCCGGCAGTCGACTGCACCCGGTGGTGCATCACCATGCCTTTATACCCCGCAACCATAGCGGCGATGTCCTCACCAGTCTTCTGTACATTTTTCACTTTGAAAGTGATGTCGGCCGTTTTTACCAGTTTCTCAGCAACTTTACTGCTGTCTGATTTCGCAGCTACTGTATCCGCGGCGCTACTGCCGGACTTACTTTTTCCAATAAACTCATAATCGGCACTCGCGCCACTTTTGCCTTTGCATGCTGCCAGCAGCAATAGCACGGCAGCAACCGGAATTAAAATTTTCGTTCTCATGTTGGTTGGTTTTAAATGTTTCTATTTAATACCCATCAAACAAAATAGTGATCCGGTTTTAACATATTTTAACAATATATTATTCTGTAATATTCGCATACATGAAATTTAATTAGGAAAATAGCCCTGTTGTCATTGCCAGGAGCTGCACAAGCCTAAGCCCTTGGAAGCAACGTGGCAGTCACAAGGAGGTTTGAAAAAAAGGCCTAAAGGCATAACTTGCGATTGCCACGTCGCCCCTTGCCGCACGATTCCGGGCTGGCTTCTCGCAATGGCATCAAAAATTAAACTGCTATTATTTTATAGAATTACTTTAGCCCGACAGCAATAAAAATAAATAATTACAGGAGAAAACTATTTGAGCAGCAAAATTCTGCACCAAAAAAAAGCACCGACTCCAAGAATCGGTGCAAGCTCTTATAAATCGATGTGATTTGGATATTATCCGTTTGACAATGCTGCCGCACCGCTCACAATTTCGGTCAATTCGGTAGTGATCGCTGCCTGACGTGCCTGGTTGTATGAAAGCTTCAATGCCTTTAACAACTCGCCGGCGTTCTCGGTTGCTTTGTCCATTGCGGTCATACGGGCGCCGTGTTCAGAAGCATGCGAATCAAGTACTGCTTTATAAACCTGTATCTTAATATTTTTTGGTATCAATTCCGCAACGATCTCTTCCTGTGATGGCTCAAGGATATAATCTACCTGGTGAGACACATTACTTTGTTTTTCAGTTTTCGGAACCGGTAACAATTGTTCGGTGGTCAGGATCTGAACAGCAGCGTTTTTAAATTGATTGTATACCAACTCTACCCTGTCATACTGTCCTTTCAGGAAACCTTCCATAACTGCTTCTGTAATTTTAGAAACATTCTGGAAATTAAGGTTATTGAACAATTCGTTATTATCGCCGATGACATTGAATTTGCGGCGGATGTAAAATTCCTGCGCTTTTTTACCGATACCGATGATCGATACATTGCCGGCTTTAAGCTGTGCACTGTATTTTTCTGCGATCAGGATATTGGCGGCTTTGATGGCATTAGCATTGAAAGCACCAGCTAAACCCCGGTTTGATGAAACTACTATCACCAATACCTTATTAGGCTCACGCTCCTGCAAAAACGGAGATGAACCGTCTTCAAGCGATGCCGATAGGTTTGACAGGATATGCTTCAACTTATTGGCATAAGGACGCAACTGCAAAATAGCATTGGTAGCACGCTTCAGCTTTGCCGCCGAAACCATTTTCATGGCCTTGGTGATCTGCTGGGTCGATGTTACCGACGCGATACGGTTTCTTACTTCTTTTAAATTAGCCATTCTTTTTGAAGTCTTAAGTCCTGAGTCTTAAGTCTTGAGTCAATACCTTGACTCAAGACTTAAGACTTCAGACTTTGAACTAATTAATATTTACCTGCCAGTTCTTTTGCTACTGTTTCCAGTACAGTGGTTATCTCGTCATCCAACTTACCGGCTTTTAAAGCAGCCAGGGTCTCAGGGTGACGTACTTCCAACTGGGTAGTATATTCGCTTTCAAATTCCTTGATCTTGTTAACCGGCACGTTACGCATCAGGTTTTTTGTACCTGCGTAAACGATAGCTACCTGCTTTTCAACTGTTACCGGCGAATACTGACCTTGTTTCAATACTTCCACGTTACGCGCACCTTTGTCGAGTACGTTTTTAGTAGATGCATCGAGGTCGGAACCGAATTTCGAGAAAGCTTCCAGTTCGCGGAATTGAGCCTGATCGAGTTTCAAAGTACCGGCAACTTTCTTCATCGATTTGATCTGGGCGTTACCACCTACACGTGATACCGAGATACCTACGTTGATCGCCGGACGAACACCTGCGTTGAATAAATTCGACTCCAAAAATATCTGACCGTCAGTGATTGAGATCACGTTGGTAGGGATATAGGCAGATACGTCACCAGCCTGGGTTTCGATGATCGGCAATGCGGTCAATGAACCACCACCTTTAACGATGCCTTTGATCGACTCCGGCAGGTCATTCATTGCCTGTGCAATCGAATCGTTGGCGTTGATCTTAGCGGCACGTTCAAGCAAGCGGCTGTGCAGGTAAAATACGTCACCAGGATATGCCTCGCGGCCCGGTGGACGACGCAGCAACAACGACACCTCACGGTAAGCAACTGCCTGTTTCGACAAATCATCATAAATGATCAATGCCGGACGTCCGGTATCACGGAAGTACTCGCCAATAGCAGCACCTGCAAATGGCGCGAAGAACTGCATTGGTGCAGGATCGGCAGCGCTGGCAGCTACAACGATAGTATATGGCATAGCGCCGTTCTCTTCCAGTACACGAACGATGTTAGCTACGGTAGAAGCTTTCTGACCGCAGGCAACATAGATACATATTACCGGTTGACCGGCTGCATAAAATTCTTTCTGATTGATAATGGTATCGATACAAACCGCTGTTTTACCAGTCTGACGGTCGCCGATCACCAACTCACGCTGACCGCGGCCGATAGGGATCATTGCGTCGATAGCTTTGATACCGGTTTGCAGAGGTTCAGTAACTGGCTGGCGGTAAATTACACCCGGTGCTTTACGCTCCAAAGGCATTTCATAAAGCTTACCGGCAATAGGTCCTTTACCGTCGATCGCTTCGCCTAATGTATTTACTACACGGCCCAGCATGCCTTCACCGACATTGATCGATGCGATCTTTTTGGTACGCTTGATGGTATCACCTTCCTTAACTTCATCTGATTGGCCGAGTAACACGATACCTACGTTATCCTCTTCAAGGTTCAATACGATACCTTGCAGGCCATTTGCAAATTCAACCAGCTCACCTGATTGTACTTTAGTTAACCCGTAAGCGCGGGCAATACCGTCACCCACCTGGAGTACGGTGCCTACTTCTTCTAATTCAGATGCTGACTTGAAGCCTGATAATTGCTGGCGCAATATGGCTGATACTTCGTCTGGTCTAACCTCTACCATTTTCTATTTTATTAGAGTTTTGTTTTTAAATTATTCGTTTATCCCTTTGGCAAAATCGGCTTTCAATCTCAGCAAGCTGTTTGAAATACTGGTATCTACCTGGCGGTCACCTATCGTCAGGATAAATCCTCCGATAAGTTTATGATCTACTTTAGCATGCAATTCAATGGTAGCACCGGTAGCGGCTTCCAATTCATCGATGATCTGCTTTCTGTTGCTATCAGACAAAGGAGAAGCCGTGATCACCTGTGCACGTTTGATCTTTTTGATCACATTGTACTGGTTGATGAATTCAGCCGAGGTGGCGTATAATAAGCCGGCACGGCTTTTATTTACCATGATCTTAAAAAAAGCGTCTGTTATCGCGCTGATCTTCTTGCCGAAAATGGCGTCGAGTATCTTAATTTTCCGGCTATGACCAACAATAGGGTTGGCCAACACTGCCTGAAGCTCATGATTAGCTTTCACGGTTTCCGAAAAAAGGCCCATATCATTCCTGATCTCTTCCAGAACTTTCTTTTCCTGGGCCAGATCAATGATCGACTTCGCGTAACGGGTTGCAACTGTTAATTCAGACATTTTTTATATTTCGAATTTTATTCGTCTCTCTGGTTCCAACACAAATAAAATATTGTATCGGAATTTCGGGATCTGAAATCATTTCAACTTAACTTCTTTCAGCAGGTCGGCTACTAAAGCATCCTGTTTCTTCTGATCTTCGAATTGCTTGCGCAATACTTTCTCAGCAATTTCCAACGACAAGGTGGCTACCTGATTTTTTACATCGGCCATCGCTATCGCTTTCTGATTATCAATTTCAATACGGGCACGTTCGATGATCTTGGTACCTTCAGCTTGTGCCGATTCTTTGGCTTCGTTGATGATATTGTCTTTGATCTGTTTTGCTTCCTTCAATATCTGGTCGCGTTCGGCACGGGCCTGTTTCAATAACAGTTCGTTCTCGTTAGTTAAACGGGCCATTTCTTCTTTAGCAGCTTCTGCTTGTAAAAGTGCACCTTCAATTGATTTTTCGCGTTCGCTGATCGATGCCAGGATAGGCTTCCAGGCAAATTTGCCTAACAGGAACAACAGGATACCGAAACAAAGTGTGGTCCAGAAAACTAACCCAATGCTGGGGGTAACTAATTCCATAAATCAGAATATTATAATTAATAATGTGATCAAATTTAAATAACCCGGAGCCAAACGCCCCGGGTATTTTGTTTTCCTCAGTTTGAGAGGAAGGCTGCAACAACCACCGCAAACAGGGCCACACCTTCAACAAGTGCAGCAGCGATGATCATGTTAGTTTGGATTTTAGAGATAGCTTCAGGCTGACGTGCGATAGCTTCAACAGCTTTACCACCAATCTGGCCGATACCGATACCAGCACCAATAGCAGCTAAACCAGCACTAAGAGCGCCGATGTTTCCGTGTACACCTGCAGCCTGGGCTAAGGTTCCAATCATTCCAGTCATTGTTTGTTAATTTAAAACGTGTATATTAATAGATAATTAATTCAAATTAATGATGCTCTTCTATCGCCATCCCGATAAACAGGGCCGAGAGCAGTGTAAATATGTAAGCTTGTAAAAATGCTACCAGTAACTCAATAGCGTCCATAAACACCACAAATACTACTGATACAGGTGATACCCAAATGGTATTCAAAATAAAGATCAGCGATATTAAGCTCAGGATCAAAATGTGACCTGCAGTGATGTTGGCAAACAAACGTATTGTTAATGCCACTGGTTTAGAAATGATACCCACTACCTCAACCGGGATCATGATAAAGAACAACCACCATGGATTAGGCACGAAAATGTGTTTCCAGTAATGCTTGTTACCATTAAGGTTAACAACAAATAAAATAACAGCCGAAAGCGTTGCGGTAACTGCAATATTACCGGTAAGGTTATAACCACCCGGAAAGAATGGGATCATCCCCATCAGGTTATTGATCAGGATGAAGAAGAATATGGTTAGCAGCAAAGGCATGAAACGAGCGTACTTATGACCCATATTCGGCACTGCGATATCGTCGCGGACAAAGAGGATCAAAGGCTCAAGGAATGATTGCAAGCCTTTCGGTGCTTTACCCTGACGCTTTCTGTATGACGAAGATATACTGAAGAAAACGATCAGCAGAATGGCGATCGACATAAATAAACTGATCACATTGCGTGTGATCGAGAGGTCCCAAACTTTCTTGCTTGCGGCTTCATTTACCGCTCCGGAAGCATCAACAACTTTAATGTGATTAGCTTCCAGTTTATAGCTGTAAAATTTACCTGCATAAACTGCGCCTTCCTCCTGGATCTTGTCCGATCCGAAAACTTCGAGACCCTTGTCGGTATAGAGAATAACCGGAAGCGAAAGGAATTTTTCTTTTACAAATGGAAATGCCACCGGCCATGAATGCGAGTCACTGATGTGCTCCAGGATCATTGCTTTAGCGTCAAACTTGGTTTTAGACGTATCCGGGCCGTTTTCAGCGGCTAAAGTTACTTTCGGAAACAGGCCTGCTGTTAAAAAAAACGCGCAAATGAAGAAAATTCTAAAAAGTTTTGAGTTCAAAATCGTGCCGCTTGTCATCTAAAATGGTGTTTTCTACCCTGAATTTTTGTGCCGCAAGTTACGCAACAGAATATAAACTTCAAAGGCCATATTTAATAAATACAAATAAAAAAAGTCGCCCACAAATGCGTACTTATTTACTTTGTTTTTTGCCACAAAAACGAAGATAAATATCAGGCAGGCGAGGATTTTTACTGTGGTTCCGGCAAGGAAAACCTGGGCATAATAATCGCTGTTTTTGCGCTGAACCCACAATATTGCGCCCAGGATCAGCAACGTAAGCCCCGAAATAAAGCCGTAAAAGAGCCAGAAATTGGGCACCAGCCAATCAGAATAGCCAAGTTGCTCAACCAAAACCGGTGGTATAGCTACAAAAATTATAAAACCGATAAAGAGGATGATGGACGCGGAAGGTTTCATTGGTTGTTGGGTATTGGGTATTGGGTATCGGTTATTAGTTATCAGTTATTAGTTATTAGGTCTTGGCCCTTTATTTAGTAAAAAATACTGCAACGTTCCAACGTTTCAACATCCCGATAGCTATCGGGACAACGCTTCAACAAAAATCTCAGCGCCGCAAAGATATAATAAGAAAGTATAAAGAAATACCTATACCTGCCACAGAAAAAATAGCTGCTACCCAATTGGTATGGTGTCCGGCATGTTCATCTATCCGATAACCGGCATATCCCAATAAACCAACTGTCGCCACCATCTGAAACCCGAGGCCTGCGTATTTCCCATAGGCATTCATTCCTTGTTTGCCGTTTTCATCAGGTTCATTTTTAGCCATCTGCAAATTTATTGATCCTATTGCATACTATTTAGTAAATTAGCAAAGCTTTTATAAACAGTACATCTACCTTGAAGCGAATACCTGCAATAGCTGTTACCAAAAAAATATTCTCCACGTTTTTAGTGTTTTTGGCGATTGGTTGTGCGCTTGAAAAACAAAGCGGCTTTAACCGGGCCATGCAAAACCTCACTGCTCAATATAATATTGTATTCGATGCGAACGAAATTCTCAGGCAAAAACAGGAAAGCTATGCGGTGTCGTTCATAGATGCTTATAACGAGCTGTTGAGCGTTTACCAGGATACAACTGCCAGGCTTTCGGCACCAGACAAAGATCTGGAAGAAGTAAAAGCCAAGGGTGGCAAGATCATCAATATTAAAGAACAAAGCCATTATATCGGCGATGCCTACCTGATCATGGCAAAAGCCGACTACCTGGAGGGCGATTATTTTAGCGCAAATGAGTATTTTACCTATGTTACCCGCTCATTTCCTCAGCAACAAAAATTAGTAGAAGAAGCCCTGGTTTGGAAAACACGAACGCTGATCAAACTTAATTTGCTGCCAAATGCTAAGCTAGCAATCGATTCAGCGTTGAATAACATCACCAAAAAAACACCCAAAAGCATCATTTCGGCTATTTACGCTACTCGTTTGCAATACGATATAAACGTGCAGGAATACGCCGATGGCGAAGTTATGGCTGTAAATGCCATTAAATACTCGCACGATCAATCCCAACGGCTCCGCCTTACATTCATATTGGCTCAATTGCAGGAACTGAACAACAAAAATGCTGACGCTTATAAAAACTATACCAGCATCGTTAACAGCAATGCGTCTTTCGAGATGGCCTTCAACGCTAACCTCAACAGGATCCGCATCGAGCAATTAGGTACCGGCGCCAAAGTAAGCCGACTGGCCCGCTTGCAGGCCCTGCTCAAAAATGATAACAATAAAGATTTTGCCGATCAGATCTATTATCAGATCGCCCAATTGTATTACGCTGATAAAAATATTGACCTGGCTATCAAAAATTATCGCCTTTCTTTGCGTCGCAGCAGGAAGAACGAAAACCAGAAGGGTCTATCCTACCTTCGCCTTGCCGATCTGTTTTTTAAAGACAAGGCCGACTATGTAAGTGCTAAAAAATACTACGATAGTACGTTGATGAACCTGTCGCCCGGCTATTCCGGCTACCAGATCATCCAGAAAAAAAGCAATAACCTGCAATTACTGGCCGACAGGTTTGGGCTTATCATACGGGAAGAACTATTGCAGTCTTTAGCCAGGCTGGATGAAACCAGCAGGAATGCGCGTATAGATTCGTTAGTTAACGCCGAAATATTGCAGCGGCAGAATCAGGCTGCTACTGATATCGACTCGCGAACTAATTCACCGATAGACGGACCTGGTGCCGGTGCAACCAGCAGCTTCTATTTTTATAATGCCAATGCCATCAGCCAGGGCTTGAACGATTTTAAACGAAGATGGGGCAATCGCAAACTCGAAGACAATTGGAGAAGGAGTAATAAATCAGGTGGTGACAATACCAGCAATTCGGCCCGAAGCATTGACCCGGATGCCCCTGTCGATGAAGCGAATAATAAAGGTGTACCTACAGCGTCCGATTTTCGCAAGCAATTGGTTCAAAATCTGCCGCTAAGTCCCGATTTGTTGGCGAAATCGAATACTAAGATATACAACGCGTATCTTGATATTGCTAACTATTACCGCGACGTACTGGGCGATCGGAAAGAAGCAATTGCAACTTATGAATTGCTATTGAGCCGCTTTCCTGCCATTAGCGATAAACCTGCAATCTATTACAATTTATACCGGCTGTATAGCGATGAAAACCAAAGCGCCAAAGCTGATGAATATAAAAACCTTTTGCTGACAAATTACCCTGAATCGGCCTTTGCCAAAATCATTGTCGACCCCGAATATGCCAAAAAGGTAAACGATGCTGATGCCGAGAGCACTGCTCAGTATAACTCCGTGTATGATGCCTTTGACCAAAAAGACTATGCCAAAGCGATCAGCCTCGCTGATGGTGTACTTAAACAAAAACCTGGCAATAAATGGGCCTCACAACTAGCGTACTTACGGGCGATATCTGCCGGGCATTTAGAAAAATTCGACCCATTTAAAGCCGATTTGCAACAAATTGTAACAAAATACCCTAAAGACAAGCTGATACTGCCGCTGGTAAAACAACATTTGGCCTATATTGATTCCAATAAAGTTGCGCTATCCCAAAGGCTATTTGTTCTCACTGACAAAGATCCAAACGAGGCCCCTTTTGTTGAACAGATGAGTGATGAGCAAAAAGCCGCTATCAAATACAATAACCTGATAGCTGACAGGCAGGCTGCAGCAGTAAAACTGGCTCAGGCTTATAAAGATTCGGTGGCGCTAGCCGAAGCCAGAATCTCTGCCGCTAAACAAGCAGCTTTAGACAAGGCTGCAGGCATCAACAAACCCGTAGTTGTGCAGACGCCGGTTGATGGGCAGCCAGTTAAGACAGAATCCTCGTTTTTCTCGATGCGCGACAGCACGAATTATTATTTTGTCGTTAATGTGAGCACGTCTACCATCGATCTGGCTTCTTCGCGCTTCGGCATTGGGCAGTTTAACCGGGCAAATTTTCCCAACGGATCGATAAAACACCAATTGACGGCGGTTGGCGACGATAATCAATTGATATTTGTCGGACGCTTTTTTAGCCTGGCTGACGTTAAGGATTATGCACGTGCGATCGTACCGCTATTGCCTGATATTATGAAGGTGCCGAAAGAACAGTATAGCTTTTTTATCATCACCCAGGAGAATTTGAATAAACTGAATAATAAAATGATGCTTGACAATTACGTCGAATATTATCAAAATACCTATTGATTAACTAATATTGCTTCCTTTTAAGTATCGAAGAAAATGATCGTTGTTAAATTATCGGCCCAGGATATCAAGAGGTATAATGGCTATATCTGGAAGTTCTTCGGTGGCTGTTTCCTGTTGCTGGTATTGCTTATTGTAGCCACTTACCTGGGTTTGTTTGGCGCATTGCCCTCCTTTCGCGACCTGGAGAACCCCAAAAGTAACCAGGCTTCGGAAATTATCTCGTCAGACAAACAGATACTCGGCACCTATTATGTCGAGAACAGGTCGAGTGTAACTTATAAAGAAATTTCGCCCAATGTGATCCACGCACTTGTGGCAACTGAAGACGAACGATTTTACCAGCATTCAGGCATCGATTTTCGCCGTATGTTCAGCATCCTTTTACTTAATATTTTTAAAAGACAAGGCGGTAGTACGATAACGCAGCAGCTGGCCCTGAACCTTTTTTCGGAGCGCTCACATAATAAATTTGTGCGTTTCACCCAAAAAATGAAGGAATGGATCACTGCCGTTGAACTGGAGAAACGGTATACCAAGGAAGAGATCATAACGATGTACCTTAATACCGTCGACTTTGGTGCTTATAATACCTTTGGTATCAAATCGGCCGCACGTACCTATTTCAGCACCACACCTGATAAGCTGACACCCGACCAGGCAGCATTGCTGATCGCGATGATCAACGGTCCCGGTTACTATTCGCCGATCAATCACCCGGATAGGGCATTAACTCGCAGAAACAATGTGGTACTTACCCTGATGGAAAAAATGGGCTACCTGACAGAGGACGAATTGGCAACTTACAAAGCTAAACCACTTGGGCTTGATTTTAACCCGATAACCCATAATGATGGGCCGGCACCTTATTTCAGGATGGTATTAAAAAGGGAGATCCAAAAGGTATTCAAAGAGGAGAACATTGTAAGGGCGGATGGATCGCCTTATGACCTCGGCCGCGATGGGCTGAAAATATACACCACGATCAATTATACCATGCAGAACTATGCCGAAGAGGCCCAGGCCGAATATATGCGCCAGCTGCAGGTACAGTTCAATAATCATTGGAAAGGATACAGCTTGTATAAAAGCATTAAAAACTTTAAGCTGTTGTTAGAACAGGGCATGCACCGGTCTGACCGATACAAGGCGGATACCTTGCAGGGCATGTCGCCCGATGAGATCAAAAAGGATTTTAATACGCCGACACAGGTTGACCTTTTTACCTGGAAAGGCGATACCACCATGACGATGAAACCCATCGACTCTATTGTGTACTCCAAATTGCTGCTGCGTAATTCGCTGATGAGTATGGACCCAACAACGGGCTATATCAAAGCATGGGTAGGCGGCATCAATTTTGAGCATTTTAAGTACGACCAGGTTAAATATGGCACGCGCCAGGTGGGTTCAACAGCAAAACCCTTTACTTATACTGTTGCAATAGATAATGGTTATTCGCCCTGCTTAAAGGTTGAGAATGTACCGGTCTCTATCCCGGTTGCCGGGCAACCCGATTGGATACCGAAACAGTCATCATACGACCTGCAGCCCGGCTTTATTACTTTGCGTACGGCATTAGCTTATTCACAAAACTATATTGCAGCTTATGTGATGAAACAAGTAGGGCCTGAACCGGTAGTGAACCAAATCAAAAAAATGGGCATTACCAGCGAAGTAAACCCTTACCCCTCCATTTGTCTGGGAGCTTTCAATGCTTCGGTATTTGACATGACGGGAGCTTACTCGGTATTCGCCAACCATGGTATCTGGACAGAGCCTACTTTTATATTACGTATTGAGGATAGAAAGGGTAACGTTCTTTATACCCATAAACCACGGGTAGTACAAGCCATGAACGAGCAAACCGCTTATGTAATGACCTATATGTTAAAAGGCGTTATTGAAAACGGTACAGGCTCAAGGCTTACCTATAAATACCATATCACTAACCCCGTTGCCGGCAAAACCGGGACCACACAGGACAACTCTGACGGATGGTTCATTGGTGCAACACCGCAACTGGTTACCGGTGTTTGGACAGGCTGCGAGGACCGTGATATCCACTTCCGCTCAACCACGCTTGGCGAAGGAGCCAATACGGCATTACCTATTTTTGCTTTGTATATGCGCCGCGTGTATGCCAACCCTGAACTGGGGATAAAAAAGGATGTCGACTTTGACCTGCCAAAGGCACCATTGACCATTACTATCGACTGCGGGGCCTACGACCAACAGCAACAGCCCGGCGAAAAGCCCGCTTCGGATGTAGAGAAGAAGCTGGGATATTGATTGGTTTGAAAGTTGTCCCGATAGCTATAGGGATGTTGTAAAGTTTTAATGATGTTTGCTTGAGCAGCAATGGGTGAGTGATGACAAATAATTTTGATTACAGGGAGGCATTAAAGAAAATTCCGCATAAGCCGGGGGTATACCAGTTTTGGGATACCGATAAAGAATTGATCTATATCGGGAAAGCCAAAGACCTGCGCAACCGTGTAACCTCTTACTTTAACAAGGACAACCAGTTTAATGCTAAAACCAAAGTACTGGTATCCAAAATACGCGATATCACTTTTACTATAGTTGATACCGAGATCGACGCGTGGCTGCTGGAAAACGCCATGATTAAAAAGCATCAGCCACGGTATAATGTGATGCTGAAAGATGACAAGACCTATCCCTGGATCATCATCAAAAATGAAAATTTCCCGCGTTTGTTCTGGACCAGGAAGATCATCCGTGATGGCTCTAAATATTTCGGCCCCTATGCCTCGGTTAGTATGATGCATGCGATACTCGACCTGATCAGGGAAACCTACCCGTTGCGCACCTGCAGTCTGCCACTCAGCCGCCAGAATATCGACGCAGGAAAGTTTAAAGTTTGCCTGGAGTACCAGTTGGGTAACTGCAAGGGACCCTGCCAGAATTTTCAATCCGAAAGCGAATACGACCAGAGTATAACCGAGATCAAAGATATTTTAAATGGGAAGATCGGCGCAGTGCTTCGGAATATGAAGGCTGATATAGATGCAGCAGTATCCAACTTGAATTTCGAGCTGGCGCATAAACTTAAAAGTAAATTTGACCTGCTTGAGAAATATCAAAGCAAATCAACTGTCGTAAATTCATCCATTACTGATGTGGATGTATTTAATATCGCCTCCGACGAAAAATATGCCTTTGTCAACTTCCTGAAAGTGATGAACGGCACCATCATTCAAACACAAACCATCGAGCTTCGTAAACGACTGGATGAGAGTGACGAAGAACTGTTAACCCTTGCGATATCCGAATTCAGGACACGGTATAACAGCCAGTCGAAAGAAGTTATTGTACCTTTTCATCCTGATATTGACGACGATCAGATCAAGTTTACGATACCTAAACAAGGCGAGAAAAAGAACCTGCTTGACCTGTCGCACAAAAATGTATTGTTCTTCAGGAAAGAAAGGATAGATCAATACGAAAAACTGAACCCTGAGATACGAACCGAGCGTTTGTTGAGCAATATGATGAAGGATCTGCGGATGAACCAGCTCCCCCGTCATATTGAATGTTTTGATAACTCCAACTTCCAGGGCAAATACCCGGTTTCGGCCATCGTCGTATTTAAAGATGGTAAACCATCAAAAAAGGATTACCGGCACTTCAATGTCAAAACCGTAGAAGGGCCAAATGATTTTGCCACGATGGAGGAAGCCGTATTCCGCCGTTACCGCCGTATGCTGGACGAAGGAGGCGAATTACCCCAACTGATCATCATTGATGGTGGCAAAGGACAGTTGTCGTCGGCTTTAAAAAGTCTAAAATTGCTTGGGATCGAAAAACAAATGACGGTGATCGGCATCGCTAAAAGATTAGAAGAGCTTTATTATCCTGGCGACCAATACCCACTATATCTTGATAAAAAATCAGAAACGCTCAAGATCATTCAGCAATTGCGCGACGAGGCTCACCGATTTGGTATCACTTTCCACCGCAAAAAACGCGACAAAGGAACACTGGCCACCGAATTGGAACTGATCGAAGGTATCGGCAAGACCTCAGCTGAAAAATTGCTCAAGTACTTTAAATCGGTGAAAAAGATACGCGAAGCTACCGGCGAAGAATTGCAGGAGGTGGTGACTTTAAAGCAGGCAAATGCGATAAGAGCGTATTTCCGGGAGTTATTGCATTAAGGCTACTTCAACACACGTACCTGCCTTCATGCGCTTGCCACGTCGCCTCCCCAAGCCAAAGTCTGCGCTGGCTCCTCGCAATTACAGGACTTTTACAACTTCCTGCTCAAAAAAAAAGTCCCAAACCGTAAGGTTTGAGACTTCCTATATAATTTTCTTCAGATCAATACTGCCACAAATTCAGTTCCCAATCCATCAGCTCTTTTTTGATCCTTTCAGATTCAGCAAGCCTGTCGATACCCTGAGCGTAGTCTTTGATACGCTCGTCTCTATCGTTGGATACTTTAACAATGTAGCTGGTGAAGATACGTTTCAGGAAAATATCGTCGAAACTTAAGCCTGTGTTATCGTTACTGCGGTTAACGGCTTCTTTGGTAGCCAATATAGGGCGCAGATCAGGGAAACGCACCCAGAATGCTGGTTGATAATCGAGGTTTAGTCCGTTTATCTTTTGTTTCTTCATTGGAGCTATGCCGATGATGCGAGGTTCAAAAATTGAACGCTGACGATCAAACACCCAATCTTCCTTGATGCGGAATTTGATGATACTATCCGGGATAAATTCACCGGGCTGCATGGTTGACCCTATTTTCTCACCTGTATTCTTATCGAATTTATCTACCAATACGCTATCCGCCATTTGACCTTTAGCCTGAGCCGGGGTAAGCGGCTTGTAAAAAGCATCCCCATCCGGGTCGTTATCTTTATCAGGTGTTGCATCATAGGCCGTTAATTCGCCTGCTGCAACTGCGTCCATGATGATGTCGATCAAACGCTGTTTAGGCGAAGCCAGAAACTGGTTCATCTTTTCACGTACATCTATCTCGCGCCAAACGCGTTTCACATAGGAAGCGTCCGATTCGCGGATATTGGCATACGGCATCGGTTTTGACAGCGTGATGTTGGATTTTTTGAAATAACCATCTAACGGCCGGTTATATTTCTTTGCCGGAGCCGCAGCTACTTGTTGCTTTTTTGTCGTATCTACAGCCGGCTTGGTAGTAGCCACAGGCTGCGTTGTAGCCGGTTTGGCTGCTGGTCGCCTTCTCCTGCGAGTGGTGTTCTGTGCGATGGCACTTACTGTAACCAGGCAAAGCAAAACGATCAAAAATCTTCTTTTCATATCCCTTTTAATTTGCAGATAATACTATCTGATCCAATCCGCGTTGTGAACCATCAGGACCAACTGCGACGATATTTTTAAATATTACAAATGAACCCGGACTGATAGAATTCAACAACGAACGCATCGCTGGTGTAATATCCGGACCGTTTGCGTCTAAGGCGATCGGGTCCTGGCGGGGTTTAACCACTACCAGTGTAAAACGTGTTACGTTAAATTTGGCATCAAAGTCAAAATTATCCAATTTAGCAAATACCCTGTCTTGCGCTTTGATATTTCCCGTAGCAACGGCACCGCCACTTTTACCCGCAAACTGCGGCTTTGGATCTGGTATACGTTTTACGCGGAATTTGGTTGAGCCTAAGGTTAAATTTTTCCCTTCAACCGTACCTGATACGGTAACAACATCATTATCGCTCAAGGTAGTTACCTTGGCAACGTAATGGCCAGCAGAACCAGATACTGCACCCTGCGCTATATTGATGCGTATATTTTCTTTTGGTATACCAGGAGCAGATACTGATAATGGATTATCAACACCGATATACAATACATTCATTTTATCAGCAGAAACCACAGCCGAAGGTTTGGCAACTTCGTACTCGCCTGAAATAGGATAAGGTTTTTCCGGGCCATCAACCTGCTTTACATATAAAGTACCTGTCCAGGTATGTTTACCCTCTCCGCTTGTAATTACAGAATATTTACCGATACCAGCATTTGCAGGCACATTCTGTCCATCAACCACGATCCTTGGATTAGAATTTTGGTCGTAAGCGGTCAGGTAAATATCCGCCGTATACGGTTGTCCGGCGATAATATAACTTGATGGAGCAACGCCAACGGCTTTGAACTGATTCAAAGTTACTTGTGCAACGTCGATCTCACCTAATATCCTTTTAACTGTTTGGTTTTCGGCACTTTTATTATCGGCCTGTATTTTTGCCAGCGTAGTTAGGGCAGCACCCAGAGGCACACCCTCACCAAAATTTGCTTCCTGCCAGGTTTTGTTAGGCTCGCCGGTGCGGCCTGCCGGGTCAGCAGTCTCTAAAGAAAAATTAATATCCTTACTTAATTTAGGACCAAGCAGTGCTAGTAATTCCTTTTTAGTATTCTCAATTTTTGTTCTCAGTGTATCTGCTTTCTTACCATCGATCATCACATGTGGTGCTATATCGAGGTTATCACGTGCATCAACGTCGTTGATCGTTGGGTTTATACCACCACCGGCTTTGATCAGCAGCGTGCGCAAATTAGTGATGTATTTATCCAGATCGCCTGCCAAAGCACTTGCTTTTTCAGACTTGCTTAGCAATGCCTGAGCTTTCTCGGGCTGTTCTTTTAATTTTGTAGCTTTAAAGGCATCATACGTAGTCTTCAGACTCGTATTTACATCCTTTGTCGATTGATCAAGGCTGTCCTTAATATGTTTAAATGAATCGAGTAATTGCTCGGGTACGTTCAGGGCAATTAAGCCTAAAAGCACGAGGTACAATATACCTATCATTCGTTGTCTTGGGGTTTCTTTACCGCCGGCCATTTCCTATGAAATCTAGTTTTAAGGTTTTTTGTTAATTGTTAGGCGCGAGGCTGACTCATTGCCGACAGCATGTTACCATAAATAGAATTTAATGAACTCAAATTCTTGGCGAGTTTGGTAACCTCTGTTTTAAATGACTGTGAGTCTTCGAGCGATTCATTGAAATTCTGCATCGTCGTAGCCATATTCTGGTAAAATTTATTCATTGATTTCAGGTGCGCGCTTGAATCCTGCAGTTCTAATTCATAAACTGCGTTCAAAGCCGACAGGTTTTTGGCGAGATTATTTACCTGTTCGTGGTACGCTTTTGAATCAACATTGCTTGAAGCAAGTTCGGATAAATTAGCTGATGCGGTTTCAAAGGCATTGCTCAGTTTATCGTAGCTTGAAGCAGCTGTTTTTAATTTTGAAGTAAACTCGTTAGTGGCGGTGCCGGCATCAGCAACGGTAGAAATTGTTGCTACCTTATCGCCAAATGTTCTTAAACCTTCACCCAGGCTTCCGATCAATTCAGGACCGATCTTCGCGTCTTCCAGCATTTTGTCTAATGCCGCTGTGCTCGAAACGCCACTGCCGCTGCCACTGCTTCTCAGGGTAGCTTTTGGCAGGTCGCCGGTAAAATCTTCTGCTAATTCAGGATATACACGGGTCCAGTCGATATGTTGTTCATGTGCTTCACGCTGAAAACCCAGCAAGCCGAACAAAATAGCTTCAGTGCCCAATCCTAAAGTGATAAAGTAAGTAGCTCCGGTCCAGTGCTGGATCTTAAACAACAATCCAATGATAACAACGGTTGCTCCCCAGGATACGATGTTGTTAATCCCGTAAGGTTTTTTCTTTCCTGACATAATAGTTTAAAAGTTGAGTAGTGAAATGTTTAAGTTTTTGTTTTTAGTGCTTATCCTTAATATCGCGACCGAGGTAACTGGTTACACAACGGAAGCCTATATATGATTTTGCTGTATCCTGGTATTCGTATGAACGTGATGAATTTTGCAGGAAATAACCCACATCTTTCCATGAACCACCGCGCACCACTTTACGTTTCAACACCGGCGGATCATTTGGTTTGGCGTCGTAGCTATAATCTGGCGCCAGATCATGGGTAAAGGTAGAAGCTGATTCGTCATAGGCCGAGCTCGTCCATTCAGCAACGTTTCCTGCCATGTTATACAGACCATAATCATTCGGGAAATAAGAACGAACGTTTACAGTATATGCGCCACCGTCATCGGCATAATTACCACGACCCGGTTTGAAATTAGCCATCAGGCAACCCTTAGCATTTTTGATATATGGACCACCCCATGGATAGTCGGTACCAACCCTGCCACCACGAGCAGCGTATTCAAACTGTGCCTCGTTAGGCAAGCGATAGTATGAACGCGGCGGCAAACCGCGAGATTGTTTATAATTTTCGTTGTAACGGGTACGCCATACGTTAAAGGCCCTTGCCTGACGCCAGGTTACCCCAACAACAGGGTAGTTCCGGTAGGCAGGATGCGAAAAGTAACCTTCAACCATCGGTTCATTGGCGGCATATGAAAAATCACTCAGCCAAACCAGGGTATCCGGATAAACTGGTACAGTATCGCGAACAATGAAATCAGAACGTTTTTTTGATTTGTCATTATGGTAATCCGCAGCTTCGCGCAATGACACGGTAGAGAAGTTATATTTCAATAAACGTACATCCAGTTCGTTACGATCAAAAATCCTGTCATCGCCCTGGTAAAACATACCGGATAGCTTGGCGATGTTAGGATTGTTTCCTTTTTTATTGGCATCGAACGATAGTGGATAATGCTTTACATAAGCCCAGTTAATATATTTTTTACCGTTATTTAAAGCATTTGAAGCTTTGGGTTTTAAGAAGTACTTAGGATCGTTCAGGTAATTAGTAATGGCTACCGAGTCGCGCACCCATTGTACAAATTGTTTGTACTTGGTATTGGAAACCTCGGTTTCGTCCATGAAAAACGCAGGTATCGTTACCTGTTTGGTTTGAGCTAATTGTGAAAAAGTAATATCCTGATCAGTTTGGCCCATTAAAAAGGTACCCGATGGAATGTAAACCATTCCGTATGGCACCTCAGCTCTGAACGAGCGTTGTGCAATACCAGTTAATTCGCCTCTGTCACCACTACCCCTGCCCGCGCAACCGCTTAGCATGATGCCTACGGCTAAAACCATTATTAGATAGTAAATCTGCTTCATTTTTTAAATCAATCAGTTATTAAATTATAACGCAATATGACCTGTACTAAGATATCAAATTACATTTAGTAAACCCAAAAATGTTTTTTAATTACAAACATTCTGCCACATTCGATAGCAAAAATATAAATTAATAGTTTATTGCCATAAAAAAACGAAATAACTTATAATTAAGTATTTAGCTATTTCGGGCGCTATTTAACAGGCCATTATACGGTTTGCTGACTGTTAAAGTTGCATGCACCCCTATAAAATGCTATTAATTATTTGTTTACCATCTTTACGTATTGCTCGATGGCCATCGTCATTGATGGAGCACCTGGCGTAGGTGCAGGGATATCTAAAATAAGACCCGCGTCGAGCACAGCCTTGTGTGTAGTTGCCCCAAAAGCAGCTAAACGGGTATTGTTCTGTTTGAAATCCGGAAAATTCTTGTAAAGTGATTGTATACTGGACGGACTGAAAAAGGCGATCACATCATAAAACACCTCGGCAAGATCCGACAAATCGCTGCAAACTGTACGGAAAAGTACTGCCGGCGTAAAATTATAGCCATTATCAAGCAAAAATTTCTGCGTTTCTTCAGCAGCCACATCCGAACAAGGATATAAAAATTTTTCGCTTGAGTGTTTTTTGAGTACTTCAACCAGGTCGGATGCCGTTTGTTTACCGAAGAATATCTTGCGCTTGCGGTATTGAATGTATTTTTGAAGGTATAAGGCGATCGTTTCGGAAAGACAGAAATATTTCATGTCAACCGGCACTTCGAAACGCATTTCTTCGCAGATGCGGAAAAAATGATCGGCCGAGTTCCTGCTGGTAAAAATAACGGCAGAAAAATCCGCCAGGTTGATCTTCTCTTTCCTGAAATCTTTGGCAGGCACCCCCTCAACATGTATAAAAGAACGAAAATCGATCTTTAAATTATATTTCTTCGCCAATTCGGCGTAGGGGTTTTTGTCATTTTCGGGTTTGGGTAAGGTAACCAGAATACTTTTAACCTTTTTCTTTCTGTCTTCCAAAATTCTATACAATAAAAAGCCTACTCCTAAATATTCAGCGCCTTGATTAAAATCAATATGGGGCAGATTTCGAGGGCACAAAGATACACAATTAAATAAAATTTATAAAATAGAATGCTAGAAATGATTTCTACGCTCCCGCGAAGGTATTGCCATACCACAATTGCAGCTATCAATACCCAGGCAAACAGCAAAACAAATCGTATCAGGGGATCAGGTAGCAGGCTAAAGCAGATAGAAACCGGCAGGAAAACAAAACCTATGTTAAAATAGGTGAGGTAGGAAACCGAAAGGTACTCGCTTACCAATTTATTGATCCCGAACACGAACCCCAGGAATTTTACCAGTACAAACTTGACCGCAAAAAGCACGAGAATGATCAGCGTAAGCGAGATAAAAAGCGAGAACCCACTGACACTATAGTAATAAACATGGCGGTAAACCGAAAACTGGTATAAGAACAAGCCAAAGGTGAGTGCAAACAGGAGGAATAATGCCAACAGTGTCCATGAGTTGATCACGCCATCCTGTTTGCTGAGTTGATTCATTACCCGTTTACTGTAAAAGGACATCCATATACTTTCAAGGTCCTTGCTCATTACCCTATTTAAGATCGCAGCGTAAATAAGCAAAGCCAGCAATACACCAATTACCCATGGATCGCGGGAGGTACGGCTACTACCCTCTTTTAGCGTACTTTTCGCAGTGGCGTGGATATCAAGGAAATCGTTGCCTGTATACAGGACCCTTTTAAGCAATGTATCAACCAAAGCATCGTGCCGGCTTGCAGCTGCCGGCCTGATGAAAACGGTAGCCAGCGAATCCTGCACCATTTGCTCATGTTGCTGCAGTGATTGTGCGACAGAATCCAAAAAAGGCAGGCGATCATTAGGGATATGTCCGGCGACCGTATCTGCCCGATGCCCGGTCGACGTATCGGTCATGGCGAAAGCACCGTAACAAATCACCATTAAAAACAAACAAACCGCGATCAGACGCATGTATTATATCATCCTATTTTACCGGGCAAAAATACCGGATTATTTATCTGTTTGCGCGAAAATTTTGCAGCGATCGGAATTGATTGGCGCAGGGCGGTTTTACCCGATCAAACCCTGCGCCAACTGAATTATTTTTTGCGGTTACCTGCCAGCCTGTACAGCGTTGCGATCAACACATCAATTTCGGCACAAGTATTGTAAAAGGCCAGGGAAGGCCTGACAGTAGATTCAACCCCGAAACGTCTCAATATCGGCTGTGCACAATGATGACCCGACCGAACGGCTATGCCTTCTTTGTTCAATTCTGTCCCAACCTGCTCGGTGGTATAGCCATCGAGAACAAATGACATTACGCTTGCCTTGTCCGGAGCCGTACCGATCAGGTGCAGGCCGGGTACACTTTTTAATAATTGCGTAGCA
This sequence comes from uncultured Mucilaginibacter sp., assembly GCA_903863845.1. Classification (GTDB taxonomy): domain Bacteria; phylum Bacteroidota; class Bacteroidia; order Sphingobacteriales; family Sphingobacteriaceae; genus Mucilaginibacter. The sequence goes on from CAIPDP010000071.1 coordinate 47,213, forward strand.
TAAAGCAACAGGTAATGTTCATATTGAGCGATGAGATCGATGCCTAATTTGCTGACATAATCCAGGGCGGCGCCTAAACCTACGGCATCTGCAATATTGCCGGTACCTGCCTCAAAACGCAAGGGTGCTTTATGGTATTGGGTATATTCAAAGGTTACGTCTTTGATCATATTTCCCCCACCCTGCCAGGGCTCGGTCTCGTTCAATAAATCTTCTTTGCCATAAAGTACACCAATGCCGGTCGGACCAAAAACCTTGTGGCCCGAAAATACAAACCAATCGGGATCAAGCGCCCGAACGTCTGTACGGATATGTGATACCGATTGTGCACCATCCAACAACACCTTAGCACCGGCCTGGTGCGCCATGTCGATCACTTGTTTAGCAGGAGTTATGGTACCCAATGCATTAGAAACCTGTGAAAAAGACACCAGTTTTGTTTTAGGTCCCAGTAATTTCGCGTATTCACCGAGTAGCAGCTGCCCGTCATCATCAACCGGGATGACCCTTATCTTCAAACCTTTTTTTGCTGCCAGTTGCTGCCATGGAACAATGTTAGCATGATGCTCCAAATGGCTCAATATGATCTCGTCGCCAGGCTTCAGATTTTGTTCGCCCCAGCTTTTTGCTACCAGGTTGATGGCTTCAGTAGTACCGCGAACAAATACGATCTCATTGACGGAGCCGGCATTGATAAAGGTCTGGACCTTTTTCCGGGCATCCTCGTAGGCATCGGTGGCCCTTGCTGCCAGCTCGTGCGCTGCGCGGTGAACGTTTGAGTTTTCGTGCTCGTAAAAATAACTAACCCGATCGATCACCTGCTTAGGTTTTTGTGTTGTGGCCGCGTTATCTAACCATATCAGCGGCTTGCCGTTAACGGTTTCTTGTAAGATCGGAAAATCGAGCTTTACGCGATTCACGTCAAATGTGCTGCCATCACTACTTTTGAATTCGTTCGGAACCAAACCTGCTGCCTGAACAAAAGTTTTTAAATGGTTTTTTTCGTTGAGAAAATAAAAGCTGCTTGCCGATGGTACAAAACCAGGCAACTGCGGTGCAAATGGAACTGATGGGATATTTTTTAAAAGATCGGTAAGCCCGGAGTCAAACGGCTGGCTTGAACCAAAGGGCAGGTAATCAAATGACGAAGGCAAGGCATAATTACTTTCGATGTCGAGCGGCGTTTTGCCACCGGGCAAAAAAGCGTTGATATCATTCAGATAAGATGCAAATTCGTTTTCAGACCCTGAATTGGCATTATTTGAGCCGTATTTCCGGGAGTTATTTGGATCCGGAAAACTGGTTTGCGGATTTGCCATATCAACCGCATTATGTTGTTCTACGGCCGAAGGGGATATGCCACTACCTGCAACTGACTCGGGAACATTGCCCAAACCTGTATCGTTTGCTCCCGGCAAACTGGGTGCATTGCCCGGTATTTGTTCAGCGTTTACCTGCTCCAAAGCCGAAGGGGATCTCCCTCCGCCAGCAACCGATTGTGGTATATGACCGAGTCCCTGATGATTGGGATCAGGAAGGCTGGTTTGAGGATTTTTGATATCAACCCCATTGCCCTGATGACCTGCTGAAGGAGATATACCGCTGCCGGCTACCGACTGCGGAACTTCGTGTGAGCCAAAGGCACTTGTGCCGGATAAAAAACTATGTCCATCCCGCAGATCGATCGAATCAGGCAAAGGCGAGGCCGGAACAGATGCACCAACGCCACCCAATGCAGGCGGATTGAAACCCGATCCGGCCGGCAGTATAGGTTGCAAGCCGGGTATTGACTGGGGCGAATCAATACCGTTAAGTACCGATCCTGCAGACGGTGGCAATGCAGCATAACCAGTTGAAGCCGGCAGATTACCTGCGCCAAGCGGGTTCGACTGGTTAATGTCAAAACCTTGCGGCACTGCATAATTTCCAGTATTCAGCCCTGTTACGCTGGTATCACCAGGCAAGGCCTTGAAAAACTGGTTGGCCAGTTCCTGCAATTCGGCTATACCCGGGAAACCTTCTGGTAAATCACTTGTAGTCATGATAGTGGCCTACTTCAACGTCTTCCAAAACCGCGATCGCATCGTCAACCAAAACTGCCAGAGAGCAGTATAGGGAAACAAGGTACGAGGCTATTGCTTTATTGTTGATACCCATAAAACGTACTGACAAACCGGGCGATTGTTCGCCTGGCAGTCCTGGCTGGAACAAACCTACCACGCCCTGGCGACTTTCGCCAACACGCAGCAGGATGATCTTGGTTTTACCGTTAACAACAGGTACTTTGTCTGAAGGTACCAGCGGAATGCCGCGCCAGGTCAGAAATTGCGACCCCAACATCGAAACTGTTGGCGGAGGCACTCCTCTTCGGGTGCATTCGCGTCCAAAGGCAGCAATTGCCTGCGGATGTAACAGGAAAAAACCGGGTTCTTTCCAAACCTTGGCGATCAGGTCATCAAGATCATCCGGTGTAGGTGCACCGGTACGGGCCTTTATATGTTGTGAGGGCGCTATACTATGCAGTAAACCGTAATCTTTATTGTTGATCAGCTCACTTTCCTGACGTTCTTTAATTATTTCGATGGTCAGGCGCAATTGCTCGCTGATCTGGTTATAAGGTTTGCTGTAAAGGTCAGATACTCGTGTGTGAACGTCAACTACCGTATTTACTGCGCTCAGGTTGTATTCACGCGGATTCTCCACATAATCAACAAAGGTTGCTGGTAAGGGTCGCTCATCACGCGCTGAACAATCGACTTCGACATTTTCGGCGTGCTTAACTTTATTTAATCTGTAAACGCCAGATTCTACCGGGATCCAGTTCATCAAATGCGTTAACCACCTTGGGGTAATAGATGAAAGCTGCGGTACCGTACGTGTTGCGATCGCCAGCTGCCTTGCTGCTACGTCGCCTAAAGCAGTTTGCTTGGGTTGTTGCTCGGCCATTAATTTGATAGATTTAATTACGAGACAAAATAAGACAAAAACATGCTTAATTAACTAACAGTCAGCCTTAAAATTGTTAACATTAAGTTCTGTTTAGTTTGCATTTATTGTAGTATATATTAAATCTATAGATTTAATATATTATCAAATATAGCACATTTCCATTTCATTTTTGAAGTTAGAATTAAATTGGTCTGCTTACTTTTGAGTGATTAGGTTACATTCAATTAAAACAGGATTCAATTGCTATGCGGCGGATGCTCGTACTCTTATTGATTGCCATTAGCAGTGATGTTACTGCCCAGTTAAAAGTGGATATTGTTCTATGTGAGAATAAACCGCATCCGCTTGGCGTTTCCTGTAAAAGTCTTCATTTCGGTTGGGAAATCAGTTCGCCGAAAAATTCAGCAAAACAAAGTGCTTTCGAACTGGTTATTTCGAGTTCTGAAAAAAATTCCGAACACGGAATATATGATGTTTGGAACTCTTCTGTTGTTAACAGCAAGCAATCGGTATTGGTAGCTTACCGGGGAAAAATATTACGGTCGGCCACCCAGTATTATTGGAAAGTGAAAGTTTGGGATCAATTTGGCAAGCCATCCAAATGGAGCAAACTATCGTCTTTTTGTACCGGTTTGGAAAACAAAAGTGATTGGAACCAGGCCCGCTGGATCGGATACGAGGGCCTTGCGGATTCGCTGCGTTTAGCCCCCGGGGCTGATGACTCAAATGCTGATAAAATCAAAAACAACCCCCTGAAAAGGCCCGTTACCCCACTTATCAGAAAAGAATTTAAAATCGCCAAAACGGTCAAAAGTGCCTACGCATTTATCAGCGGGCTCGGTCAGTACGAACTTCTCATTAATGGCAAAAAAGCAAGCAATGGCTTTTTGACACCCGGTTGGACCTACTATGATAAAAGTTGCCTTTATAATGTGCTTGACATTACACCGCTATTAAAAAATGGCAATAATTGTATTGGCGCGATTCTGGGTAATGGCTTTTTTAACATCAACCGCGAACGGTATTCTAAATTGGTCGATGCATTTGGAATGCCGAAAATGATCTGCCGGGTGCTGATCCGTTATAACGATGGCACTGAAAGCGACCTTTGCAGCGATGCCAGCTGGAAAGTATCTCCATCGGCCATATTGTTTAATAGCATATACGGCGGCGAAGACTATGATGCAAACCTTGAACAGGGGCATTGGGCCGAACCGGGATTTGACGACAGGCATTGGAAAAATACAGAATTGGTAAAGGCTCCGGCAGGTCATCTGTTAGCCGACATGGATTACCCTGTAGCAGTGATGGACACTTTCCAGGTTAAAAAGATAACGGAACCTGCACCAGGCATTTTTGTTTATGATTTTGGGCAAAATTCCTCCGGAATCGTAGCGCTGAAGATCAGGGGACATAAAGGGCAAAAGGTTAAACTGATCCCGGCGGAGATATTAAACCAGGAAAAACTGGCCAATCAAAATGCTACCGGTAATCCCTATTATTTCTCTTATATTATTAAAAGCGACAGCACCGAAACCTGGGTGCCCCAATTTACTTACTATGGATTCAGGTATGTGCAGGTTGAAGGTGCGCGGCCGGATACTTCAGTTTCAAATTATCTTCCGGTTATTTTACAACTTACTGCCCTTCATACACGTAATGCTGGACCTTCCAATGGCTCATTTGAATGCTCGAACGAGCTATTTAACCGGATTTTTACCCTGATCAACTGGGCTATCAAAAGCAATTTACAAAGTGTAGTAACCGATTGCCCTCACCGCGAAAAACTAGGATGGCTAGAACAGGACTATTTAATGGGTACTTCAATCCATTATAATTTTGACAATTATAGTTTATATCGCAAACTTGTTTTTGACCTGATGGATGCCCAGCAGGCAAACGGCCTTGTACCAGACATTGCCCCGGAATATGTACAGTTTGACGGCGGCTTTCGTGATTCGCCCGAATGGGGCAGCAGTTCAGTAATACTACCCTGGCTTTTATATCAATGGAATGGCGACCGCGACATCGTTGAAAAAGCTTTCCCGATGATTAAAAAATACGTTGCTTACCTGGAAAGTAAATCAAATCATCATATCCTTGACTACGGCTTAGGCGACTGGTACGACTATGGCCCTGCAGCCCCGGGTTATGCGCAGTTAACCCCGCGGGCGCTGACAGCAACTGCTATTTATTATGATGATGTAGTGCTTGCCGGTAAAATGGCGGCGGTACTGAAACGATACCGGGATGAAAAAGCGTTTGATGATCTGGCTGGCCAAATTAAACTCGCTTTTAACAATCGTTTTTTTGACACGGCTACTAACACCTATTCCACTGGCAGTCAAACCGCTATGGCAATGCCGCTAAGCGTAGGTTTGGTTAATGAAAAAAATCGCCGCGTGGTTTTACAAAACCTGGTCGACTCTATCAAAACCCATCATTACGCGCTGACTGCCGGGGATATTGGTTTCCATTTTTTAGTAGATGCATTGGATAAGGGTGAACGGGGGCAGATTATTTACGATATGAATAACCGCGACAATGTGCCGGGCTATGGTTACCAGTTGAAAAAAGGAGCAACCTCCTTAACCGAATCCTGGGCCGCACTGGAAGAAGTGTCCAACAATCACTTGATGCTCGGACATATCATGGAGTGGTTTTATAGCGGATTGGCAGGCATCAGCCAGGAAAGCGGTTCGGTAGGTTTTCAAACACTTAAAATCAAACCCCAACCTGTAGGCGATATCAATTATGCCAAAGGAAGTTTTCATACCCCTTATGGCTGGGTAAAAACATCCTGGACCAAAAACAAGGGCAGTTTCCGGTTAAAGGTTGAAATCCCCGCAAATTCGAATGCAAATATCTATCTTCCAGCACATAGGTATTCAAAAATATACGAGAACAATAAATTAGTCAGAAAAATGGGCTCGTATGAAAACGGCAGGGCAATGCTAAGTGTTGCATCGGGCATTTATCAGTTTGAGGTTAAATAAAAATGCATTACAACGCGATATTTATGGTGATGGTTCAACTCTTTAGCTTATTCAATTTAGCGTAAAATATGGCAGGAATTGAATATTGCGATGATAACCAACAACTTACAAATTGAAAGTAACAAATAAGTAACAAAGTGGATTAACGAAAGTTGTCAAAATAATGGCCCGTTTATATTGCATGCAAGAGCTCATCGGTTCGACCCCGATAATATAATTCAATCGAAATTTGTTCGATATATTTTGTAAGTTTAACAGAAAACGGTGCTTATGAAAAAACTCATTTTTGTTGTTCTATTTTTGGGATTTTATTCAATTGCATGCAAACAGATTTCAACCAAACCAAAATATGTACAATCCCCGGCTAAAAAGGGACCAATTGCGGATACTGATTTTATTTCTAGAGAAGTTACCAAAGAATATTATCACGCTGTCTTTATAGAACATAATCGGCAATCGATATTTTATACTGACCTTCTCGATTTCAAGATGGACGAGTATGAAAATGATGAATATAAACAAGAATATAAAGTATTAAAAAAGCGCAGCTCTTCTCCCTTTAAGATTTATGATCTTACCGGTTTGTCCAAAGAATGGATACCCCTATATAAATATAGAAATAAGTATTATATCTACTATCCATCAGATCGGGGTAACGCTGGTAGGAGAATTATTTCAGATAGTACAATGGTATATCGTTTTATGGATGGCGTCCGAATTGAACCATTTATGGCGGTGAAAAAAGTCGACAACCATACCTATAGTTTTAATCTCCGTTCACTATTCATCGATACTGGGATTTCACAAATTACTATCCACATAATTGATCCTAAAAATAATATTGTAGTTTGGGAAGATTCATCACCATATTCGGGGCACTTTCAATTATTCATTGCAAGAGAAAACGCAAAAAACTTCGATATGGTTGTTAATTATTGTAAAGAAATTAAAACAGAGGAATTTCAATTTGATGACATCGAATTTGCGAGTCTTTTAAAGGTTCACTAATAGGTTTTTAGTTTACCTAAAGGCGAAGCAGCCGTATCCAGAATTACTTCGCCAGGCCCGATCTTTTTGATCAGCCCCACAACCAATGGCAAACAAAGAAGTATCCTCTCATTTTGAAGGCGGGACCGACAACCATCACACTTAAATTTCCCACTGCCATTTTTAACAAAAAATTGATTTAACGCTTGTTTCATTTTTAAACAATCCCTGGCTTACTTTTGCATTTTAAGAAAACCCCGATGGCCGGAATTGAATATTGCAATGATTTACAAATAGTTACAATCGAAAAGTAACAAATAAGTAACAATGTGGCTTAAAATCCGGTCTAATAAATGCTCATGCAAAAAAAGAGGCCGATCAGATTATAATACAGCCTCTTGTTGTATAATTCAGCCACACTTACTAAAAGCCAACTCTAACGCTACAATAATCTCCTGATTTGCAGCTCGATATTTGATAGAAACAGACTCGCTTTCATCTTTATGCAAAAACCCTTTATGTGGCTTTTCAGCAGGCCTCGATGGAGTAAAAGTTATTTGCAATCCATCTTCCGCAATTGTTACGTATTTATTTAAGTGGTTGTCTAATTCTTTCATAGTTTTCAAGCCTATTTGTTTTAGAAAGTCCTTTCCTGATTGCTTCCAATCTTTCGGATCAGGTATTCTTTTATTATCGTCATTACAAAGAGAAGCCTTAATGGCATTACCAATTAGATCGGCATTAGCTTCTGTTTCTGAAATATTGAAATAAGGTTCTGATGCTACTCTGAAGCCGCTTACTGGTTTGCTTTTCCCAAATACTATATATCCTCTATTAGGTATCTTATAAATAGATGCTGTTTTCATTTTATTTAACAAATTGTAGTTTGAAATCTATATTATTATCCTTTGCATATTTCATAAAGTTACTAATTTGCGCCCAATGACTTGAAGTGGCTTTCCCGGGCTGTATTCCCACTTCAAAAACTTTGCTTGTTAAATCACCACCTTCAACTGAAAAATTCCCGCTGGTAGCGCCTTGGAAACCATCTAAATTATTAACATAGCTCTTTAATATGTTAAATAAACCGTTTCCTTTAGTGTAAGAATCGACAGTTACATCAATACTTTTTATGCTCGTCGCAACCCCCGTTTCAGGATTAAATTTGTCAATAACAGGAAAACCATAGGGAAGATTACCACCTAATATTTGTTCAACTGCAAAGCCTCGTTCCTAAGTATCCAACTCCCAAACAGAATTACTCGTTACAGTAGTGCCAAAAGTACTGGCAAATCGCCCGATCAAGCCATCGGTCATGACCATAACTGCCCCAGTGAGAACGTATCCCTTCAATCCTCTTTTTGCTTCAGCTCTTTTTACTGAATCTTCGCTAAATGCCTAATGTGAGTTTTCATCACTCCAAAATTCGAAAAAAGTTGCAATAAGCTTATTGGAATTTTAGCAGCAGCCTTGGAAATTTTTAAAGTAGCTGGAAAAAGTATTGGCCCGCAACATCTACTACCTTGCGTTTCCCTCCCATCAGGATCTATGTTTAAAATAGGGTTATCCTCTCCATAATTATAGGACAAAATTTGACTTCTCCGCCAACGGATCCACACTCGTCCACCTTGCTATCACCGGATCGTAGAACCTCGCGCCGTAATCGTATGCACTACCACAACTATTTGGGATTTTTCCAGGGTTTTTGGCTGCATTTTTTAGGTGCTATAAAGAACGTTTAGGTGTGACCAAATATAACGGATAATTTAGATGGTACTATGCAGCAGGTTGGCCGTTTTTTTTCACGGCATTTTCGCACTGAATAATTTGGAGTAAAGTGTGTTTTCCTTAAAGGATAAACTGTTCCTCGGTTTTACCAATAACTACTTTACCTGGATATTTGACAATTGTTTTGCCCCCTGTTCGCCGGCATTCCGCGCGACACACACCAGGTCATCAACCATCATACGGCCATTCAAAAGATACAGCCCAATAAAGCCAAAACTCACTTAAATATGAAAAGGTTTTTGTAATTCTTTCATGGTTATAGGCTACCTCAAAAACGGCACTCTTGCTCAAATATCCAATAACGCAAATTGAAAAACTTTTCTCCTATGAACAAATTTCAAATGATTTGAATCTATAACACTTATAAATCTAACCTTAGCTTACCTTTGCACATTATTAATCCCAGATGGCCGGTATATATATCCACATTCCATTTTGCAAACAAGCGTGCCATTATTGCGATTTCCACTTCAGCACTTCGCTGGCTTATAAAGATGATCTGTTACTGGCCTTGCATCAAGAGATCGGCTTACAAAAAAACTATCTTGGATCTGAAACAATAGAAACTATTTATTTTGGCGGGGGCACTCCTTCTCTGCTCAATTCGGGCGAGATCAACGCCATTATTGATACGATCGCCAGATCACATTCGATATCCTCCACAGCCGAGATCACTTTAGAGGCAAACCCGGATGACCTCGACAAAAAAAAGGTGGAGGTGATCAAAGGCACCGCAGTAAATCGTTTTAGCATTGGCATTCAAAGTTTTTTTGATGAGGACCTGAAATGGATGAACCGGGCCCATCAGGCCGGGGATGCTGACTCGTCGGTAAAAAGAGCCCAGGATGCAGGATTTGAGAACATTACTATCGACCTGATCTATGGTTATCCCCTGCTCACCGATGGCAAGTGGAAAACTAATATCTACAACGTGTTTGAATTGGACGTTCCGCATGTTTCAGCTTATTCGATGACGGTTGAGCCTCGTACGGCCCTGGCTGCTTTTATAAAAAAGAAAATAGAGCCTGCGTTGAACGAAGAGCAAAGCGCATCACAATTTTTATACCTGATGGATACGATGAAGCAACAAGGTTTTGAGCATTACGAAATATCGAATTTCAGTAAGCCGGGAAAATATTCGCGGCACAATACTAATTATTGGAAGGGTGTCAAATACCTGGGAATCGGCCCGTCGGCGCATTCATATAATGGCGATAGTAGGCAATGGAATATCAGTAATAATGCAAAATATATTAAAAGTCTTCTTGAGGCGAAAATACCGGCAGAAACTGAAATATTGACCGAAACTAATAAACTGAACGAATACATCATGACCTCGCTCAGAACCCAATGGGGCCTTGATCTTCAAAAGCTTAATGCGATTTCGGCTGGAGCTTCAACTGTTGTTTTAAAGTCGGCCAACGAGTTTTTTGAAAAACAATGGATATGCAGGGAAAATGAGATCATTTACCTAACCCAAATCGGCAAACTATATGCCGACCACATTGCTTCCAACCTGTTTTTCTGAGGTTTAATATTCCCGCGTAGCTACGTGAAAAAGCTGGATCTGGTTTTAAATAGCTTAAAACCTGTAGCTATTGGATTTACAGTATTCCTAAAAACTATAGCTCTGATGCTGCCGTATCTTCCCCCAAACAAACATCAATTAAAATGAAAAAAATAATCATCGCGGCCTTTGCTTTAGCAGCTATTGCATTTGCGCCGAAATCATTCGCTCAAACAAAAATGGTAGGCGGAGCAGCAATGTATCCAACCAAAAACATTGTTGAAAATGCCGTTAATTCAAAGGACCATACTACTTTGGTGGCGGCAGTAAAGGCAGCCGGACTGGTAGAAACACTGGAAAGCGCAGGACCATTCACTGTATTTGCGCCAACCAACGAAGCATTTGACAAATTGCCAGCAGGTACCGTAGATAACCTGGTAAAACCAGAAAACAAAGCTACGCTAACCAAAATATTGACCTATCACGTTGTTGCTGGGCGCCTGAGCTCGGCTGACCTGGTTGCGAAGATCAAAGCAGGAAACGGCAAAGCTGAACTTACTACTGTACAGGGCGGCACGCTTACTGCCTATTTAAAAGGCAAGAAAATTTACCTGGTTGACGAAAAAGGCGGCAAATCATGGGTTACAATTGCCGATGTTAACCAAAGTAATGGTGTGATCCATGTTGTTAATGCGGTATTAATTCCTAACTAAACTGGCCTCACTGCAGCTTGCATGATGGTCGTTTTAGAGAAGTGTGTATACTAACCATAGCAATAAACTGCATAGAAGCCCGTTCGCAAACACGAACGGGCTTTGCTTTTTTGCCTGGCAATGTCCATTTGCTGAGCCCGGACGCTGCTATTTTATTAATCGCGTCAAAGCCGTAACTTTGCCCAATCGGCCGTTACCAAGCAGGGACACATTTTTCCCGGAGTATCAATTGAAAGCCGAAAGCAATATTTCAATGAGTTTTATACTTTCACCTATAGATACGGTTGATACGATCAGTCCAGAAGATTTTGCTAAAGACTATCTGAAACCTCGCCGTCCGCTGGTTATTAAAGGCTTGACAAAAGATTGGCCCGCACGCGAAAAATGGACAGCCGAGTATATGAAAGGAGTGGTGGGCAGCAAGATAGTTCCGCTGTACGACAACTCCAAAGCCGATCCATCGAAGCCGATCAACGCCAGTGCAGCTGAAATGCCTTTTGATCAATATATTGACCTGATCATGTCGCAGCCTACAGAATTACGTATCTTCTTCTTTAATATATTTAAATACGCCCCACAACTGCTGGATGATATAGTATTGCCTAAAGACCTGATGGGCGGCTTCCTTGAAAGTATGCCGGGAATGTTCTTCGGCGGTTCTGATTCGGTAACGTTTCTTCATTATGATATCGATCTGCCGCATATTTTTCATACCCATTTTGTAGGACGCAAACATGTTATCCTGTTCGAAAATAAGTGGAAACGCCGACTGTACTGTATACCTAATACTACTTATGCGCTTGAAGATTATGATGTACTCAATCCTGATTTCGTCAAATTTCCAGCGTTAGAAGGCGTAAGGGGTACTGAAGCATTCCTGGAACACGGCGACACCCTGTTTATGCCAACAGGCTACTGGCACTGGATGAAATACCTCAGTGGTTCCTTCTCTCTCAGCTTACGCGCCTGGGACGCCTCCTTAACCCGCAAAGCAGCAAGCCTCTACAACCTGGCCGTAAAAGGCGGGGTAGATAGTCTGCTGAAAATGACTTTTAAGGCCGATTATGCCCGCTATCGCGAGAAAGTGGCAATTAAATGGGCGGATAAAGCACTGGCGGCGGGGAAGCCTATGTAGTCCTGAGTCTTGAGTCAGTAGTCTTGAGTCAACATAGACTAAAGTGTCGGCGCGGTTACGACGTATGATCAAAAACGATCTTCCATTCGCCATTGATCTTACGGAACCACAAAGTAAAATAACCGCCCGGTGTTTGTCCGTTTTCGAGTTTGAGGCCCCATCCGCCCAAAACAAAGGCGTTATGATCATCAAGGACATCGACTTTTAAAATAGTAAAAGTCAGTTCGCCCATACCTGCTTTGCCGGGATAGGCTTTTTTATACCTTTCGATTGTAGCTTGCCAGCCGTACAGCGGGGCACCTTTAGTAACAAATACCAGGGAGTCTGACTTCCAGTAGCCCTGCATAAATCCTTCGATATCGCCCTTGTTCCAGGCAAGCTGCTGAGTTGAGAGCACTTTAATAACTGCTTCCCGGTCCTGCGCAAAGCAGAGCGAGCAGCATAGCAAAAACAAACCGACCAGTAAAAGCTTTTTCATGCTGAAAAATAGGAATTTTTTTTCTTACAAATCCTTTTAGCTTTGCATCAAACCTATAAAATGAGCAAGTACGTATTATGTTTTGGCGAGGTGCTTTGGGACACCTTCGAAGATGGTAAAAAACCGGGCGGCGCACCCATGAATGTGGCTATGCACCTGGTACAGCAGGGCGTTGATGTGGCTTTTGCCAGTCGCATTGGCGAGGACGCCTCGGGCGATGAACTGGCCGAATACCTGAAGAAAAACAATTTGTTGACAGATCTGGTACAGCGCGACCCTAATTTGCCTACTTGTGAAGTTACTGTCGAACTGGATGAGCATCAACACGCTACCTATATCATACCTCAGCCGGTTTCATGGGATAATATTCAGCCGGAAGTCGCTTTGGTCGAAAGTGCCAAAAATGCCTCAGCTATTGTGTTCGGCAGCCTGGCTTGCCGCGATGAGATCACCCGCGATACCTTGCTCAATGTGTTGAATGAAACCCATGCATTGAAAATATTTGATGTAAACCTTCGGGCACCACACTACACGCTGAACACGATCGAAACGCTGGCAGCAAGAGCGCATGTAGTAAAAATGAACGAGGACGAAGCAGCCTTACTGATCGGTGGCAGTAAACATAGCCTCAAAGAACAGATCGCTGAATTCAGGTCGAAATTTCACACCACGACTATCTGCGTAACCCGCGGCGAAAATGGCGCCATTGTATGGCACGATCATGAATTTTATGAAAGCCCGGGCCTGCCGGTGCAGGTGGGTGATACTGTAGGTGCAGGTGATTCATTCCTTGCAACCTTTATTGCCGGTCTTTTAGCAAACGAACCAATGCAGTCAGTTATTGATAAAGCCTGCGCCGTAGGGTCGTTCGTAGCCAGTAAACGTGGTGCAAATCCGCCTTACGACGAACGAATTCTGACTTTATTAGGCCTGCCTGTAAAATAAATTGATCCCCGCGCAAGCCGGTAACTCTACGCAATAACCCTGCAGCAGGCATTGAAAAAAATGTCATGCTTAACTAACATTTCCCGGACTAAGGGGGCATTTCCAGACTTTAAATGAAAATAAGCCTTACCTTTATATCCGAAAGGATAACTATGCGCGGTTACGGGTTCTCGAAAAAAATCCCAAAGCAAATACCTAAAGGAGGCTTTGACGAACTTCTTAAACTATTTCTCGAACTATTGAATTATACGTCGGGAGATGCTGGCGAAGCTTTGGCCTGGATGAACGAACTCGACAAGCAATATAACGTCACCAATGACCAGTACGGTATGGGTGATTTTATAGACGAGCTGAAGCAAAAAGGCTACCTCGACGAAAACAACGAATCGGGCGAATTCAAGATCACTGCTAAAACTGAACAAAGTATACGCCAGTCGGCTTTGGAAGAGATTTTCGGCAAACTGAAACGATCGGGTAAAGGCAATCACCGCACGCCGCAATCGGGTCAGGGAGATGAAAGAAATTCAGAGCGTCGCGAATATGAATTCGGCGATAGCCTTGAACAGATCGACATTACCCAGTCCATACATAATGCGCAGATCAACCATGGCATCAACGATTTCATGATGACGGAACGTGATCTGGAAGTGGAAGAAATGGATTATAAAACCCTTACTTCTACGGTCCTGATGATCGACATCTCGCATTCCATGATCCTGTACGGTGAGGATCGCATCACACCGGCAAAAAAGGTGGCCATGGCTTTGGCCGAACTAATCCGTACCAAATACCCTAAAGACACGCTTGACATTGTGGTATTTGGCAACGATGCCTGGCCTATCAGTTTAAAGGACCTGGCTTACCTGCAGGTTGGCCCTTACCATACCAATACTTATGCTGGCTTAGAACTGGCAACAGATATTTTGCGTCGTCGGAAGACACATAATAAGCAAATATTTATGATCACAGACGGCAAGCCTACCTGCCTTAAAGAAGGGACCCGCTACTATAAAAACAGTATCGGGCTCGACCGCAAAGTGGTCAACAAAACACTGAACATGGCGGCACAGTGTAAGAGACTAAAAATACCGATCACAACGTTTATGATCGCAAAAGACCCCTACCTGCAGCAGTTTGTACGTAAATTTACCGAAACCAACGGCGGCAAAGCATTTTACAGCTCACTGAACGGATTGGGGGAATATATTTTTGAAGACTATATCAAAAACAGAAGAAGAACGGTGAGGTGATTGGATAATTTGAAGATTTGTTAATTTGAAGATTTGAAAATCGGGGGCGCTCATCAAATTTTCAAATTACCAAATTTTGAAATCTTCAAATTGTCAAATTACCAAATTTTCAAATTAAAGAAATGAACTACAATTTAACAATAAAGACTTTAGGTGAACTAAAACAATCGGGATATCAAAGCCGATCGGTCAAAGATGAGCTGCGTGAAAATCTGATCGCTCAATTGCAGGAAAAAGAAGGTGGCTTTGAAGGCATTATCGGCTTTGAAGATACCGTTATTCCCGATCTGCAAACGGCCATTTTATCACGCCACAATATATTGCTGCTGGGTTTACGCGGACAGGCCAAAACCCGTATCGCCCGCTTAATGGTCAATTTACTGGACGAATATATTCCCTATATTGAAGGATCGGAACTTTATGATGATCCATTCAACCCGATCTCCTGGTTCGGCCATCACGAAATAAACGAAAAAGGCGATAATACGCCAATAGCGTGGCTGCATCGCTCAGAACGTTATACTGAAAAACTGGCTACTCCGGATGTTACCGTTGCTGATTTGATCGGTGATGTGGATCCGATCAAAGCGGCAACCTTAAAATTGCATTATTCGGATGAACGGGTGATCCACTTTGGCCTTATCCCAAGGGCGCACCGGGGAATTTTTGTGATCAACGAGTTGCCCGACCTCCAGGCACGCATTCAAGTGGCACTATTTAATATTTTGCAGGAAAAAGACATACAGATCCGCGGCTTTAAACTACGTTTACCGCTCGACCTGCAATTTGTATTTACCGCCAACCCTGAAGACTATACCAATCGCGGCTCTATTGTTACGCCATTGAAGGACCGTATCGAGAGCCAGATATTAACGCATTATCCCCGTTCGATACAAGTTTCACGCAAGATTACCCAGCAGGAGGCCATTATTGCTCCGGCACAAAAGCTGGCGATTGAGGTTGATGGCCTGGTCAAAGATCTGATCGAACAAATTGCGTTTGAAGCCAGAGCTTCAGAATACATCGACAAAAAATCGGGTGTATCTGCCAGGCTGACCATTTCAGCCTATGAAAACCTGGTTAGCAATGCCGAGCGCAGGATGATCATCAACAAAGAGACTTCGACATTTGTACGCATAACCGACTTTTTAGGTGTTATCCCGGCAATTACCGGCAAAATAGAACTGGTATATGAAGGTGAACTGGAGGGACCAGCTAAAGTGGCTAACCTGCTGATTGGCAAAGCGATCAAAACTTTATTGCTGCAATTCTTTCCTGATCCTGAGAAAGTTAAAAAAGCAAAAGGTGCCAACCCTTATGCCGAGATCATCAATTGGTTCGGCGACAGCAATACTTTGTTGTTAGATGACAACTCTCCTTTCAATGAATATAAAAAGAGCCTGAATTCGGTGCCAGGTTTGAAAGAACTGGTCAAAAAACTGCATCCAACTTTAAGTAACAACCAACAGCTTTTGCTGATGGAATTTGTTTTGCATGGACTTGCAGAATTCTCACAACTGAACAAAGGTTTCCTTGATAACGGATTTGCTTTTTCGGATATGTTCAACAGCCTGTTTAACCTGGAACCGGATGACGATCTGGATCTGGACGACGACCGTTATTGATCAGGTTTAACAATCAAATGGAAAAACAAGCGCTACCTGTATTTTTTATTTGCCTTGGCATATTGGCATTAGATTTCTATGTGATCAGAGGCGTACGCTTCGGATTGCGCAAATGGAAATTCAGTCAAAAACCTGCCTTTACAAACCTGTACTGGGCCATCTCGATCCTGGTCAGTCTGGGCATTTTTATCAGCATTTTTGCCCGTACAGGTTTGAGCTTCCGCGCGGCTTTTATGCTGGTGTTTTTCCTGCTTACTATTACAAAATTGATTTTTTTGCCATTCCTGCTCGCCGACGATGTCCGAAGGCTGATCAAATGGCGAAAGGCAAAAACCAACCCCACTATTCCCGAAGCTGAAAAACCGGCGTTGAATGCAATCAGCCGTTCGGAATTTATTACTAAGGCGGGATTGATCGCCGGTTCGATACCAATTGCTGGAATGCTTTATGGCACGATGTCGGGAGTATATGATTACCGTGTAAAACATGTTAAGCTTTACCTGCCCAATCTGCCGAAAACATTTGACGGGATTAAGCTTGGGCAGATATCTGATATACACTCCGGCAGTTTTTATAACAAAAAGGCAGTAGCAGGCGGCGTGGAAATGTTGCTGCGTGAGAAGCCGGACCTTATATTTTTTACCGGCGACCTGGTAAACACCCTCGCCAATGAAATGAATAATTACCAGGATATTTTCAGTAAAGTGAAAGCACCTCTGGGGGTTTATAGTTCATTGGGAAATCACGACTATGGCGATTACAAAGAAAACTGGGGCAGTTGGGAAGCCAAAATAAAGAACTTTGAAGACATACTTGCCACGCACAAGAATATGGGCTGGGATCTGCTTCGTAATGAAAACCGCAGGTTAAAAGTAAACGGTGAGGAAATCGGCATTTTAGGGGTCGAGAATTGGGGATCGATCAGTCGCTTTGGTCATCGTGGCCGACTTGATCTGGCTACTGCCAATACTGATGATCTCCCTGTAAAATTGCTATTATCTCACGACCCATCTCATTGGCGAGCCCAGGTATTGCCGGGGTATCCACAAATAGATGCAATGTTTTCAGGACATACACATGGCATGCAGTTTGGTATCCGCACCGAAAATTTTCAATGGAGCCCTATTAAATATATTTACCCTGAATGGGCGGGTTTGTATCGTGAAGGCAAACAGCAATTATATGTAAATGTTGGCTATGGTTTTTTGGGTTATCCGGGACGCCTTGGAATTTACCCGGAGATTACGATATTTGAATTGAAAGCATCTGCCGACCCTTCCCTAACAAAAAATGCCTGAGGGCGCCGGAATGTCCTTTTCTTATGATCGATGAGAAAAATACTGCAGAACGGTTTTGATTTTTTGCTCTTTAGTAACTGTTTTATGGCCCTGTGCGCCGTTGCACAGGGATCGCTTACTTTTTATCTGATTGGGTCTAAACCAATTCAACCAGTGCTGGGCCTATTATTCATAGCCACTATTGCCATCTATAATTTTAGCATCCTGTTAAGTAAACCCCAAAAACCCGAAAATTCGGCGCAAAAGCGAGTTCGCTGGTTTTTTTCGCATTACAGGCTGATGGTTACACTAACCGTTGTCCCCATCTTATTGCTGGCACCCCTGTTTTTTTTAGTGTCGGTGCCGGCTCGCATCTTACTAATTTTCCTCGCTGTGCTTTCTTTTGCATACGGATTGCCTCTTTTCGCTTTGGGCGACAGTAAATTCGGGCTGCGAAATATTCCAGGCTTAAAAATATTCCTGATCACACTGGTATGGACCATGAGTTGTGTATTATTACCTATCCTTGAGGCCCAGGCAAGGCAAATGGTAACTTTATCGCTCTATGACACTACGATATTCATGGCCAAAGCATTCCTCTTCATAGGGGCTCTGGCCATCCCATTTGACATTCGCGATATATTTGAAGATAAGCAATCAGGACTGAAAACAATCGCCGTGGCATGGGGAGAAAAAAATGCCTATTTCTTTTGCGAGGCATTGCTATTGGGATATATCGCATTGCTTTTGTTTTTCCGCGTTGACGGCTTTGGAGCTAATTTTTGGGCACTGATCGTCAGTGTCGTAATAACAGGTTGGCTAATTTTACGATCGAAATGGGAAAAGAATGAGTATTACTATTTCTTTTTTCTCGATGGGATACTCATCCTCCAATATATTTTTGTGATCGGTTTAAACAAGTTGAGCATTTTATTTTAATGGAACAGTTTTACGACCAACTGTTCGAAAAAAACGATTATCGGACAGCACCCTTAAAACCCGCTGAATACGAAAACTGCAGCTTTAAAAATTGCGATCTCCTGGAAGCTGATCTATCCGGCTTTCGCTTTATAGATTGCCATTTTAGCAACTGTAATCTTAGCCTCGCTAAATTCAGGAAAACGGCTTTTCAGGATGTAAAATTCAAAGACTGCAAAATGCTGGGGCTGCGTTTTGAACACTGCGATCCCTTTAATTTATCCTTAGGATTCGATACCTGCCAGCTCAATCATTCTTCTTTTTTCCGTTTAAAGCTAAAAAAGACCCATTTCAAAAACTGCCAGTTGCATGAATCAGACTTTACCGATTGTGATCTATCGGGAGCCCTATTGGAAAATTGTGACCTTGCCCGGTCAACTTTTGAAAATACCAACCTTGAGAAAGCCGACCTGCGCAGCGCTTATAATTATGTAATTGATCCGGAACTAAACCGGATCAAAAAGGCACAATTTTCTTTACAGGGCATTCCCGGGCTGCTCATTAAGTATGATATAACGATAGAATAAGCCAAATTTATTCACCGGCAACCGGCAAAGCTATACTTGAAGCAGCACCAACCGTATGGTAGATGTACTCGGTAGCTTTCACATAATCTTCGGCTTTTGCTTTGTAAATATTTGGCACATATTTCTGCGGATTACGATCTATGATCGGGAACCATGTGCTTTGTACCTGAACCATGATCTTATGCCCCTTTTTAAATACGTGATCGATACCATGCAGATCGATGTCATATCGTTCAACCTTACCTGGTATTGCAGGTTCAGGTTTGGTAAAACCTTTGCGGTACCGTCCTCTTAAAACATCAGCGGCTATCATTAATTCATAGCCTGACATTTTTAGTTCTTTTTTGTATTCCTGCGGATAAACATCGATCAACTTTACCACCCAATCCGCATCGGTGCCCGAAGTGGCCGCGTATAATTTGGCGAGCAGATTTCCTGTTACTGTTATATCACTGGTCAGCGTATCGGTTTGCCAGGTTAAAACATCGGGCCTATTGTCAACAAAACGCTGATCCTCAGTCAGCCAGAAATACCAGCGGGAACCCGGTCCGTAGGTTTCCTCAATCGGCCTCGCGCGATAGGGTACCGGCCTCGCAGGGTCAGAAACATAGCTATCAAACTTGCTTTCAGCTGCGGTAGGCGGATTGAACGATAATTTACCATTTGCATGAAAATAAATATTTCTAATGGTCGATTCTTTTGGTGGCCAGGCTGCATAATTTTTCCATGTATTTGAACCGGTCTGAAAGCTGATGGCTTCAGCAAAATTTCCATCCCCTTTGCCTTTCAGGTACCAGGCAAACCATTTAGCCTGTATCTCCTTACGGAAATAGGATGCCGTATTCTGCCCATCAAACTTAATATTGCCCAGGCTGCTCCCGTCGCCACCAGCCCAGCCTCCGTGCCTCCATGGTCCGAGTACTATGAAATTTCGGTGGTGCCTATCATTTTTTTCGAGTGCCTGGTATGCAGACTGCGGCCCAACCATATCCTCCTGGTCCCACCAACCACTTACATGCTGAATAGCCAGGCGGGGTGAATCCAAACGATAGGTGAGTGATTGCCGTTTCCAAAAATCATCATAATCAGGGTGAGCTATATAATTGTTCCAGCTGGGAAGTTTACCATGAATATATTTATCATTTAAATTAGACAAGGGCCCGAGCTTCAGGTACCAATCGTAGGTATCGTAATTACCAAACTGGAACAGCGAATCGGTTTTTGAAATTTCCTCCATAAAGGCATACTCAAATGCATAACTGAGGCGGAAGGCCCCATTATGGTGCAGGTCATCATTCAAAAACATATCAGAAGGCGTTGCCTGCTCAGAGGCAGCAACCATGGCCGGATGGGGATCACAGGCAGCGATAATAGTGGTCCATCCGTCGTAAGAGATCCCGTAAAGGCCGGCTTTACCATTGTTATTCGACACATTTTTTAACAGCCAGTCGATCGTATCGTAGGTATCGCTACTTTCGTCAATGGCCTTCGGATCTTTTTTATCACGGCTCATCCGCATCATCTCATACTTCCCCTCAGACAGGTAACGACCGCGAATATCTTCAAACACGAAAATATACCCTTCTTCGGCCATGTCTTTGATATATCCAAACTTTTCGGGGCTGGGATATTCATTGACACCGTATGGTGTACGTTCGATCAGGAAGGGTAACTTTTCTGTTTGATTTTTTGGCGTAAAAATCACCGCATGCAGCTTAATACCGTCACGCATGGGTATATAAACTTCTTTGCGGATATATTTATCTGTATCAGGTTTTATACTTGCAAACGCAATTGTGCAGGTTAGCACTATGACCGTAAAGGCAAACAATTTTTTCATCGAAATTATATTAAGCTGTTTGCATTAAATATACCAACATTAGCTTAATTTAAGCAAACAAACAATGTCTGCAAACTACAATAACTCAGTCTGGTTCTATGATTTCCTAACGGGATTGGTTTTTGGCAAGACGCTATTCAGGGCACAGGTATATTTATTGAACAACATCAAGCCGGGCAATAAAATTTTAATTGCAGGTGGCGGTACCGGCAAAATTTTAGAAGCAATTACCAGTATTCATCACGCTGGCTTAAAGATCACCTATGTTGATGTTTCCGAAAAAATGATAGCCGCGTCGAACAAAAGAGACACCGGAAAAAATAAGGTGACTTTTATCAACGCTGCTATCGAAAGCAGCAAGCTGCCGGATAATTTTGATGTTGTTATTACACCATTCCTGCTGGATAATTTTACGGAGGAAAACCTCCAAAAAATCTTCTCCCGGATCGATCAATTACTGCTACCCGGAGGCCTGTGGCTCAATACTGATTTTCAGTTAACCGGCAAACGGTGGCAAAAAATCATGGCCGGATCGATGCTGATTTTTTTCAGGATCATTTGTGCGATAGAAGCGAAAAAATTGCCGGATATCCAAAACTGTTTCAACAACAATGGTTACCGGATCGTTGAACAAAAAACCTATTGGGGCGATTTTATTATTACAACCGCCTACCAAAAATAATTCCGCATTTCAAATTCCAAGTTCCTAAATCAGTATTCAGCCTTCATAAAAAAACTTATACCCTATCCCCCTTACCGTTTGGAGGTACTGCGGTGAGTCGGGGTTATTCTCGATCTTTTTCCTTAAACGCACGATATGCATATCCAATGTTCGCGTATTAACATCGGCATTGTATCCCCAAACTTCCATCATCAGCTCTTCACGGTTGATCACCTTATTTTTGTTTTTCAGGAAATACAATAAAATACGGTTCTCCAGTATCGTCAATTCTATTTTTTTGCCTTCCTTTATCAGCAAATGCATGTTGGGGTGGTGTTCCATATTGGCAAAACGCTGCGATTCTGACTTTTCGCTATTGAGCGAGAATTTGATCTTGTTATCTATCAGTGCTACCAGTACATCCATGTTAAAAGGCTTGGTGATGTAATCTGACACACCAAAATTATATGCTTCGATCTTATCAATGTCCTGCGATTTAGCCGTCATCATGATCACCAATTTATCAAATCCCTTATTCCTGATTGCGGCACAAACGTCGGCACCTTGTTTACCCGGCAACATCCAATCGAGCAAAACAATTGGTGGCTGCTCGGCCAATATCATCGCTTCAGCGTCATCGCCATTATCGGCTTCCAGTACCTTATAACCTTCTGATTGCAGGCGCTCGGCCACCAGAAAACGTAAGTTTTCATCGTCTTCAACCAGCGCAATTTTTATTTCTTTTTCCATAGCTTTTGTTCATTTACCCATCGGTTCATAGGGTAGCTTAACTGTAAACACCGATCCTTCTTTTATTTTTGATTTTACAACGATCTCACCTTCCATAAAATTAACTAATTCCTTGCAAAACGCCAGCCCAAGGCCTACGCTCCCATTCTGATTGTATTGATTTTCTATGCGGTAAAACTTTTTAAATATATGAGTTATCTCATCCTTAGCAATGCCGATTCCCTTGTCGGCAAATGAGAAAGTGATATTTTTTTTATTGATGATGGTATCAATATGCAATTCCTTTTTGCCCGGATTTGAATATTTGTAGGCATTCTCCATCAGGTTTTGAAATACACTACCTAATAAAACCGGGTCGCAATAAAAACTACCCGACCCGTGCATTTGATAGCTTAACTTAAAGTCGGGATATTTTATTTTAAAGGTGTCAATATAACCCTTCACAAAGTCCTCAGCCTCAACTTCCTGGATCTTTAAATTTATTGCATTATTTTCAAGCTGGGTCAATGATAGCAACTTGTTCATCAGATCGTTGAGTTTATCTGCCTCTTCGTCCAAAATCTTCCCATAATGTTTACGTTGCCTTTCACTCAGCTCGGCATCGCCACGCAAGTTAGACCCTGCGATCTTTATAACGCTTAAAGGCGTTTTAAATTCATGTGTAAAATTATTGATAAAGTCGTACTGGAGCTTAAAAAGGCGCATGTTCACATTCAGATTCCGGTAAATAAGCCAGCTAATGGTGACCAGGAAAACATAAATAAGCAGCACCATGGCTCCTATTGGTAAAAATCGCCGATCGACTTCTGTATCAAGGTAAAATTTTGGCGAGCTTAAATAAAGCTTATAATTTGAGAATGCCCCGGACAAGGGCGATTCGGTAGTAATATTACTGTTTTCATTCTCAATCGGGTCATAAACCACCGGCCTGATCGATATATTTTTGTAGAGTTCAGGATGCGGGTTCCGCACTTTTAACAAGCTTTGATCCAGGTCGAACGTAAGCATGTTCTGCTTGTAAACCGAAGCCGGATTGTTGCCTTTCTGCAAATCTCGGTAAAGCTTAACTTCCTCCCTGCTCAATATATTCAGATAGCTGATCTTTCTCGACTGGATGCCATAAAATGTCGTGAATTTATCGTCCTGAGTGGGCTCGCGCGAGGTATCGGCAACGGTAACGAAGTTATTCAGTTTATCGGCCATGGTCTCAAAATCACTATAGTCCTCCGGCCGACCTTTCCGTGTAACAACAAGCTTCCCGTCTTTCAAACTATATTCATAAATCGATTTTAGGTTGATGCCTAATTGACGTCCTTCTAATTCGCTATTGATCGGTTTACTTATCGCTACATCGTAAAATACTATGCGGGTAACAAATGGGTAATCCTTGAAAACAGAGTTTGCATAACGGGAGGCAGAAGCAGAATCAAGAAATCCGTGATAAAAAGTAATTTCAGGTATCCTGTTCTGAAAAAAATCGTTGTAAGATTTGATCGTTTGTTCCTGCACATCGATCTTTTTAGCTGCGAATTCATTTTCCACATAACGATCGGTCAGGCTATAGCTGATAAAAAGTGCAATGATAAACGTAACCGAGATCAATACCAGGAAAGCAATTATCAACGAGAAATTTTTCCGGTATACGGTGCTTGATTCATGCATAGCCAATGGGCTTACTGGTTATCCCGCAAATTTTTATCCAGGAATTTTTCTATTTCGGTGTACATATCCACCCGGTTTTCTTCATTCCTGAAAATTTTACGCTCGTTTTGTCTTAAAAAATAGGTTACCGGAACGTTATGCTTCTTTAATTCGCGCACGAACTGATTCAATTCGCTAATGTTAGCGCTTTCATCTTTCGCACCCTGGAAGATCAGCAAAGGAGCCTTGATCTTATCGGTATGAAATACCGGCGATATAGCCCGCAATTGTTCGGCATCTGATTCAGGATTGCCGATCATCTCGTACATCATTTGCAAGCGTGGTTTCAAATAGGGTGGCACATCTTTGAAATAGGTAAAGAAATTGATCAGCCCATATTTAACAATAACCCCGCTATAAAGCTCAGGATGCGATGAAACCCCATATAGCGCAGAAAATCCGCCGAAACCGCCCCCAAAAATTGCGATTTGTTTCGGCTCGGCAATACCTTCATTGATCAGCCAATTAACGCCGTCAGTAATATCGTCCTGTATCTTACCCCCTGCCTGCTTAAAACCAGCACTGTTGAAAGCCTTACCATAACCGGATGAACCTCGGTAGTTCACCTGGAATACGGCATAGCCCCTGTTGGCCAGAAACTGAACCTCATCGCTATAGCGCCAGGTGTCGCGGCTCCGCCAGGGTGCATCATGCGGTATCACAACTATAGGAAAGCCCTTGGTCTTGTCGCCTAGCGGCAGCGTAAGGTATCCATTTAATAAAAGTCCGTCGCGTGCTTTAAAGGTGATCGGCTTCATCGGACAAAGCTCGGCTTGTTTCAAGCTTGAATTGATGTCGCCAAGTTTAGTGATCTTTGCCCCAGCGGTTTCGTAAAGGTAATAGGAGCCCGGGTTCCTATCGGTATAGGTAAATATGATGAATTTATCTTCACTGCTATCCCGCCCCACAATATTGATCTCGGACCCGGGAAACCGATGAGATAACAAGTTGTAAATATCTTCTATCCCTTTACTAAGGAAATGTTTAGTTGGTTTTTCTTCCTCGCAAACCGCCAGCTCAAGCCGATTCTTATACCTCGAATAATCTACCCGGGCAATATCCGCTTTCCTGCAATTCAATAACAGCTTTAGTTCTTTGCCAGATTCGGCATCGATCTCAACCAGCGAGGTTTTATCCTGGTTAACATTAGAAAGGGCGTAAAAATGATCTTGTCCGGCAATAAAAGCTATCGGGTCAACCCTGTTCCTGAAATTATTGGTAATGATAGGTTTAAACGGTGTTTCGTCATTGACACGGTAAAGTATCGTTTCGTTAACGCCATCCGAGGCCTTCACCAATCTTATCCGGCCGTCATCATCCGGATACCACTCTGTAAGGTTACCGGGGTTGATGATATAGGGTTTTAGTTCGCCGGTTTTAATGTTCAGTTTATATACATCAAAATTTGCCGGATCCCGCTTATTCATACTCACCGTTATCACATCCGGTTCGGCTTTATTCCGATTATTTAATATCCTTATTCTCCCTTTTTCAAGCGAAAGCAGGTTGGTGATCTTTGAAGTTGCGACATCCAAAACAAACATTTTGTATTCGTCCAGCTCGATCACATCCTGGATAAAAACGATCTGATTATTGTACGTCCAGGAATATTCGCGAACCGGGTAATCATCAAATCCAGTAGCCATAAATTCATGCCCGGTTTGAAGTGAGCGAATTGCGATGTTTTGTTTCCCTTTGTAGGGCTTTAGGTACGAAATATACTTTCCGTCATTTGATAACCTGAAAACGCTTTCCTCCGGTGTTTTGAAAAAGTCCTTAATTGGTATCTGTCTCACTTCCGTAGGTTTACAGGCGTGAATCGAGCACACGATAAGGGCAAAAAATATGACTCTCAGGCTCTTCAGCATTTTTGGTTGGTCGAAATAGAATACGAGCATGATAAACTTAGACAAAATACCCTATTAGTTCAAAATGTCACTACAATTTTACTGCCGCCTATTTTATTCAGAAATTGACGGGCGGCAATTACCATTGCATTTCGCTATTTTTGAACATAATGAGGCATTTCGCAATATTTAGTTTCTTCCTTTTAGTATTGAATTATGCTGCCTTTGCCCAGGTTGACGACTTGCAACTGGCAAAACAATTAACCGCATCGGGCGATCTGCAAAAAGCACTTGATATATACCAAAAATTATACAAACAAGATAATGAAGCAAATTTTGGCAATTACGTTGGCGCGTTGCTGAGCGTAAAGAAATTTGATGATGCGGAAAGCCTGACCCGCAAAATGATACGCAAACATCCAGGCGAAGCACGTTATGCCATTACGATGGGGAAAATATATACGCAAAAAGGCGATATTGATAAAGCAAATCTGGTTTTTGACGAACTCATCAAAAATTTGCCCGCCGATCCGGGTGCTATTGCCAACCTTGCTACACAGTTTTACCAGGCCGAAAATGCCGATTATGCAATAAAAATATTTTTGCAGGGCCGCAAACTTTTGAACAACAATAAATTATACACTTACGAGTTGCTGAGTTTGTATCGATTCAAGCGAAATAAAGCTGCCCTGGTAGAGGAGTACCTGAACTTTTTACCCGATAATCCTTCCTTTATCACTCAGGCAGAAACAACGCTTTCGTCAATGTTTGAAGGCCCTGCGGATTACGACCTGCTGAAAGTTGCTTTATTTAAAAAGATCCAGAAATTTCCGCAGGAAGCTATTTTTATCGATCTGCTGACCTGGCAGTTTATGCAGCAAAGGGAGTATGACCAGGCGTTGAACCAGGCGCTTGCCTTAAACCGGCGACAGAATGATGATGGTAACAGTGTTTTCGAACTTTGCCAAACCCTGGTTGCTGACGAAGCTTACGAAACAGCGATACGCGGATACGAATTTGTGATCGGCAAAGGTAAAGGACAGGCACTATATGTGCCTGCCAAGATCGAGTTGATCAATACCAAAAACTTGCTGGTTACTGCCGGCAAATACACCCAGGCCGACTTGCTAAGTCTGGAAAAAGACTACCGGGACCTGCTGGAGGAATTTGGCAAAAACAATAGTACCGTGTTTGCTATGCAACGCCTGGCAAAATTGGAAGCCTATAAATTGCACAATTTGCCTGAAGCCCAAAAATTATTGGAAGATGCCATTAATATCCAAAATGTGAATTTGGGTTTGCAAGCCTCCTGTAAACTCGATCTCGGTGACATCTACTTATTGACCGGTCAACGCTGGGAAGCTGCATTGGCTTATGAGCAGGTTGAAACCGCCAACCGCGGTACCAATATCGGGCAGGAAGCTAAATACAGGGATGCAAGGCTAGCCTATTATACCGGCGACTTTACCTGGGCAAAGGGACAGTTGGATGTACTAAAAGCAGCAACATCGCAATTAATAGCCAACGACGCATTAAACCTTTCATTACTGATCTCGGACAACATACAGGTTGATACGGCAGGTGATGCACTCAAGATGTATGCACGTGCCGACCTGCAAATATTTGCAGAACAACCCGGAAAAGCTATCGCTATACTCGACAGCATCGATGTAAAATATCCGAACAATGCTTTGAGTGACGACATCCTGATGGCCAAAGCCCGTATCCTGATCCAGGAAAAAGACTTTGCCGCTGCTATCATTCCTCTTAAAAAAATAGCCGAAGATCATCCCAATGATCTCTGGGCCGATGATGCAGTTTTCATGCTTGGCGATCTGTACGAGAACAAACTCAACAATAAAGAGCAAGCCAAAATTTATTACCAAAAGATCATTACCGACTATGCCGGCAGCTTATGGATCAATGAAGCCAGAAAACGTTTCAGACTATTGAGAGGCGATAAACCTGATGGGGAATCATGAATAGTTAGTGAATGAGTGAGTTTTTGAATGAGTGAATGAGTGAATGAATGAGTGAGTGAATGAAATGGTGATTTAGTGAATTATTGAGGGACGTATTTGTATTTTTGCAGCATGCTTATTTTTAACGAAACCTTTATTATTGATGACGCGATAGCTACCGAGTGGCTATCCTGGATAAAAAGTGACCATATTCCTGCCGTTTTGAATACCGGCGACTTTGACAGTTATAAGCTGTTTACCATTTTAGATTCCCCTAACGAAGGTATAACCTATTGCCTGCAGTTCAACACAGACAAAATAGAACGCTACAGCGATTTCTTTTATAAACACATGGACGGAATACATGCTGCTCACAACCAACAGTTTGAGGAAAGATTTGCATTGTTCCACACCTTAATGGAAACGGTAGAGGGACTTTCGGACTAAAAACGAAGTTCCCCAGGCATCCTGCCGTATAGTAAAAATTTGGCCCACTTTTCATTGCCATTTTTCAGCGCCGCAGCTGATGCTTTATTCCAGTCGTAAGTACAAAGTACCTGTTCGATATTTACCTCGTTGCCGGCTACTTTTACAATTGCATATTTGGCATGCGGGGTATTTGATTCCATCGAAAAGCGATACTTTCCGATGCCAAGGTAGGCAGGCAGACCTACGCTACCCGGATTCAGTATGATCTTTTCATTCGACAAATAGATCAC
Source organism: uncultured Mucilaginibacter sp. (assembly GCA_903863845.1). Classification (GTDB taxonomy): domain Bacteria; phylum Bacteroidota; class Bacteroidia; order Sphingobacteriales; family Sphingobacteriaceae; genus Mucilaginibacter. The sequence goes on from CAIPDP010000071.1 coordinate 75,847, forward strand.
ACGGTTAACGTGCGAATGACCGCATAAAATTATTCGTTCCGAAATTTGCCTTGTCTTTTCAACCAGGTATTCGTCATTATAAACAAAAACCCCATGTTCGGTAACCTGCTCCAGCAAATACTCATCATCACTTTCAGGGGTTCCGTGGCAGGCAAAAAACACATCATCTATACGCAATGTCTTTGGCAGTACACGCAGCCAGGCGATACTTTCTACTGATAGGTCGGCCCGTACACCGTCCATACCCGCTTTGTAAAAGCCCTCATCAATACTTTGCAGTATTTCACGGTCGGTATTGCCGCTGATGCTTTGCATCGGATTTTCGTGGAGCATTTCAGCTACCTCCTCTGGTTCGAGGGCACCAAAAAAATGGTCGCCAAGATTAATAATCGTGTCAATGTCTCTCGACTTTATATCATCCAGTACAGCGCGCAATGCTAGCGAATTGCCATGAATGTCTGAAATGATAGCATAGGTGCTCATTACAATTGAAAAAGAAAAAAGGTAAACAACCCTAAATTATTGCTTGATCAAATCGTATATCTCGTCCAATTTTGGCGTAAGAACAATTTCGATCCGACGATTTTTAGCCAGTGCTTCCGGTGTCTCACCTTCATCAACAGGTTGAAACTCGCTCTTGCCCGTTGCGGTTAAACGATGAGGGTCAACACCCTGCGTTTCGGTCAGGAATCGCGTTACTGAAGTGGCCCGTAAAACACTTAAATCCCAGTTATCTTTGATCTGACCAAGGTTGATCACTTTTTTATTATCTGTGTGACCTTCTACAGCAATGTTGATATCAGGCTCTTTATTCAATACTACTGCCAGTTGTATCAAAGCGTCTTTACCATGCTGGTCGATTACAATACTGCCCGTTGGGAAAAGCAGCTTATCGGCCATAGAAACATAAACCTTCCCATCTTTAATAGCTACACTCAACCCGTTGTTTTGAAAACCAAGCAATGCCTTTTGCAATTTCTCTTTCAGCGCCGAAGAAGCGGCATCGCGTTTCTTCAAGGCTTCTTCTACTTCTTTAAGCCGTTGTTCGCGTTTTTTCAGATCTGTTGCCAACTCATTCACCTTAGTTGATGAGTTGTTATAGTTATCGTTAAGTTTACTATAATTTGAATTAAGCGTATTGTAGCTATTTTGCAGATCGGCGAGCTGCCTGTGCAGGTGCATTGTATCAGCCTGTAATGCTGATATCTCGGCTTCAAGTGTATTGGTACGCGTGCTAAGCGAATCACGATCGGCCAATAAGGCTTTATATTTTTTAGGGGATAATACCACGCAGGAGTGAAGAGTGGCACATAAGATGCCAGCTAAAAGAAGGTATTTTAATTTCATGATAGGACGGTAATTAGGATATTGCATTGTTTAAAAATACATTTAAAGGATATATCGCACTGCATAGATCGCCTATTTGCTGAATGATCCCTTCTGTTGACATTTCAAGGTCTGTGAATTGATGCATCGCCACAAAACTTTTCAGCTTCAATAAATCGATATTAGGATTATTTGCGTCATATCCCTGTGGAACAGTTTTCAACTGTTCTTGTTTTCTAAAATCACCAAATAATTTAAAAAATGCCGGTTCATCAATAATTTGTTTCAGGCCCGAGGGGTTATAATCAATTTCCTGCCTTATCAATTTCAACTGATCATTTTCCGGCATCCAGCTGCCACCGCCAATAAATGAATCACCCGGCTGGATATGAACATAATAACCAATATAAGCGGAGCCCTTGCCTGAGCTAAGTTTACCGATGCCAAAATTGTTTTTGTAAGGAGTTTTATCAGCACTGAAACGTACATCACGATAAATACGCATCACGCATTTTTTCGGGTCTATGCTGGCATCAAGGGTTGGATCAACCTTGCTGATCTCTTTGATCAGTTCAGCTGCAAATGCTATTACGTTTTCTTTAGCCTTATCATGCTCAGCTTTGTGGGCCATGAACCAATCACGGTGATTGTTTGCAGCCAGGTTCTTTAAAAACTCAAAGGTTTCGGGGTAGATCTTCATCAGGCAATCGTATTGTTAGCGGATAATTTCTGTAACAGCAATTTCATAAATATCCGCAACCTGGTCATTTATACGATACCAGCCGGGAATATTTAATTTGAACCCGATCGGCTTAAAGCCAAAACAAGCATCAATTCAGATTTAATTTTTCGCGGGGAACTTCCATTGGGATGCTCTTGCGGCGGAATTTGCGATACCAGATAATACCCCCAGCTCCGGCAAGGAGGTAGGGCACTCCTAACAAAAACAAGATGCCACTATTTAAACCCTTAGTGGTACTTGCTCCGCTTTTATTATTTGATTCTACTGCGGTAGTACACATAGCGCATTGCGCTTTAACTTGCGCCGCATCGAACAACATCAGGGCAAACACACTAACTATCAATACCTTTCCCATGCTTTTCATAAAGCAAAAATAGCTATATTTTAAATCAGCTTTAAATTAAATGCTAAAAATGATAATACGGAGATATCATCAGGTACACAATAACCCCTGTAATGGTTACGTACAACCAGATCGGGAATGTCCATCTAACCAACTGCTTGTGCTTTTCAACCTGCATTTGCAATCCGCGGTAAAAACTCAATAAAATCAGAGGCAAAACAGTTGCTGCCAGGATGATATGGGAAGTAAGGATAACCAGGTAGATAGAACGTACCGGGCTTGCTGCTGCACGCTCAACATCGGTTAACACACCATCGCCATTCAAATCGCCATAGATCGTTTCCGGTTTCAGGTAATGAAATAAAATATAGGATACCAGGAACAGTGAAGACAGACAAAATGTAAAAATATTAAGCCTTTTATGCACTTTAATATTACCATGCAAAATAAAGTAGAGCGATATCAGCAGTAAAATACTGCAGGTACCATTCAATATCGCATTTAGCTTAGGCAGATATTGCACAAAAGAGGGAACAACTGCGGGAGCTGGGATCAAATGCCTGTTAAGCACCACTACCACCACAAACACAAATACCGACACAGCGGCAACAAAACGGAAAATTAATTTATCAGTCATATCAATCTTAATACATAGGTGTGTCTTTTTCCAGCAATTCCTGTTTCACCAACACCTTTATCTCGTCATTTAATCTGCTTACATCATTAAGCGAAGCTCCGGCATAATACCCTCTGATCCTACCATGCGAATCAACAAGTACCATTTTGTCTGAATAAATAAATTCACCATTGCCGGCATCAAGCGCATTTACGAGGAAACCTTTGCGCGCTAAATTATAAATATTAGCAGTATCTCCTGTCAGGAATTTCCATTTTGAATCCCTATCTGCAAACTGCTTCGCATAATTGCAGAGAACGCCAACGGAATCCCTTTTTGGATCAACAGTTATGGACAAAAAATAAACCATCTTACTTTTAGCATAGTTCCTGTCGAGGCTATCAATATACCCGTTGATGGTATTACAAAGCGTGGGACAATGACTATAAAAGAAAGCGGCTACAAATACTTTATCGTGAAAGAAATTCGCAGAAACTGTTTTTCCATCCTGATCGGTCAGGTGAAAGTCGCCAATGGTATGAAAAATAGTATCAACCTGGCTTTTACCGCTGCTGCTGTCCAGTTTTTGCGTAACAGTTTTCGGACCAAAAATACGGAGGGCGTGGTATCTGTTCTGGCCCTTCAGGGTGAGCAAATAATAGAAAAATCCTGGTATAAACAGAATAAATACCAGGATCAATATTTTTTTTATTAAGCGAAATTTTATCATTTACAACCTCAAATCAATCCAGTGGTGGCTTTCGTTAGTAAGCACCAGGATCAATCCGATTATGAACAGCACCGGTACGATTATCGCTATTATCAGTCCCGCCTTTTCAAACTTCAGGTGCATAAAATAACCCACAATAAAAAAAGCTTTTAAAAGGGTTAAAACAATATAAATAGGGTTAGCAACATGGTATGTCATTACCTGGTGGGGAACAAGATACAGTGCTATAAAAAATTCAACGGCTGTGATGGCCAGTAAGATATAAAACACATTCCAGATGCGCTTTTTGGTCATTCCTTCATGCTCTTCGGCATGGTCTTCGGTATGTGCAGGATGTGATGACATAAGCTTGTTTTTAAACGAGATAAAAGAAAGTGAACACGAATACCCAAACCAGGTCTACAAAGTGCCAGTAGAGGCCAATTTTTTCAACCATCAAATAACTACCGCGTTTCTCGTAGGTACCCTTTAAAACATTGATAGTAATAATAATATTGATCACCACCCCGCTAAAAACGTGGAAGCCGTGAAAACCGGTTATCGTAAAAAATAAATTAGCAAACTGATGTCCGTAAGTGATCATCGTTTGATCAGAAGGATTACCGTGAAATAGCGCCTTCAATTCTTCCATTTTCGGAATACTTCCCCACCAAAAACCTTCGCTATGTAAATGCGACCATTCCAGGGCCTGGCAACCCAAAAACATAAATCCACCGATAATAGTACCGATCATCCACCATACAACTTCTTTCTTTGCGCCACGGTGACCCGCTTCTACCGCCAATACCATAGTCACCGAACTCATAATGAGTATAAAGGTCATTAAACCAACAAACACCAGTGGTGCGCCATGTTCAATCAGGCCGGGAACCGACTGAAAGATCAGGTCTGGTGCAGGCCATGCAGCAGAACTAAAGCGCAGTGCGCCGTAAGCTATTAGTAATGACGAGAAAGTGAACGCGTCAGAGAGCAGGAAAAACCACATCATTATTTTCCCGTACTCGACAGAAAACGGCGAAGTGCCGCCTGCCCAGGGTGTGGTTTTAACCTCGTCGATTTGTGATACAGCTGTACTCATTTGTACTGGATTGGAGGATTATTAATTTTGGTTCAAAAGTAAAAAAACATATAAATAAATCCATATAATATCGACAAAATGCCAAAATATTGCGGCAAGGTCCATATGATACAGGTTAATTGCTTGTGGTTTATTGCGATAGCTGCCAATTAAGGCCACTATAAGGAAAATTACGCCCGCAAAAATGTGTACCAAATGCAGCCCCGTAAATACATAAAGGAATGAACGGGAAGCATTCGGGTTAACAAAAAAGATACCCATTTTATACGCAAGGATATACCAGGCATAAATCTGGATCGCAAAAAAAGTAAGTCCTAGTAACATTGTCAGCCAAAGAAACAGGCGCTGCTTAGCAAATTCAAGACGCTTTGCTGCGCGACTAGCTAAAAACAATGTAAGACTACTTAAAATAATTGCAGTTGTGCTGTACATAAATGCATCAGGTAACTGAACATTCAATCCATGTCCTTTACCGCCTGCATATACCATAAAGCCGCTGGTTAAAGCGGCAAAAATCATAAACGATGCAAACACAAACAACCACAAGACAAATTTCTTGGGTGCCAGGTTAAGTCTATCGTTTTCTTGTTGTATCTGTGCCATCTATCACTTTCCTTTAAATCCAAATAAAAATATCAATTGAACAACCGGCAGGTAAAAGAATGAAGCAAACATTACCTTACGTGCCGACAAAATATCACGCCTGATCAATAACATCAAAGCGAGATACAAAAATACTAAACTGCAGACTAATGAAACATAGCCTACCCAAAGCGCTGCATGCTGGTAAACATTGGGCAGCAAACTTACTGGTACCAGCACCAATGTAGCTGCGCAGGTAAATATAGCGCTTACAAGGTCGCGTTTACCGGTTGGCAGCAGCCTGAATCCAGCCAGCTTATAATCATCATCCAAAACCCAGGCAATCGCCCAAAAATGCGGAAACTGCCATACAAACTGTATAGCAAAAACAATCAGGGCAATATCATCTATTTTCCCATAACCGGCAACATACCCGATCAATGGAGGTAAAGCACCCGGTATAGCGCCAACAAAAACTGCTATTGGTGTAATTCGCTTCAGCGGTGTATAGGCGAACGCATAAAAGAGGATCGAAAATACTGACAATAAGCCGGTAAGCAGATTTAAACTTCCAAGCAAATATGTTCCGGCCAATCCCATTAGCAAACCAAAAATAAGCGCCTGGCCGGTGGTTAAATGTCCGGAGGGGATAGGCCTGTCCATGGTCCGCTTCATTAGCTTGTCAAGGTCTTTCTCGATGATCTCGTTAAAACAATTTGCAGCTCCAGTCACTAAAAACCCGCCAATGATCAGTTTGCCCCAATTTACCCAGTTTATATCGTTACCGCCTACCCGACTGCCTAACAAAAACGTGATAGATGCCGAAAACACCACCAGGAAAGTAAGTCTGAACTTGATTAATTTAGAAAAATCCTGCCAATTCATCGGCGCACCTCCGCAACAGATGCCGACTTGTACAAGTTCAGCAATAAATACAACTGGGCACCAAACATTAGGCACGCTAAAACAACATGGGCAATTTCAGCAAGCGGAGGCAAGGAAAGATAAGAGAGCAATATACCGGTAACGATCTGCAGCATGATAATCAGAAATGTAAAACTCATCAATTGCTGCTGAACCGAATGACGGTTGAAATGTCTCCGTACCAGGGCATACAGCATAACGTTGGTCAGCAAAACGATGATCGCAAGGTCGCGGTGCTCAAAAAATATATCGCCCACACTATTTATCCATCCATTCCGATAATCGCTTAAACGGGCCGCTACTACATCTACACGCTCACGCACATCTGTGCCAAATACAATTTGAAGCACACTGATCGCTAAAGCGATATAGGTTATCACACGTACAATTGGCGTAATATTGAGCCAATTTTTACCATGCACCTTAGCCAGATGATAGGTAACAATGGCAATGGCGAGTACTGCCAGCGCCAATAACATATGTACAGTTACGATCCAGGGAACGAGGTTTGTTGAAACGACAATAGATCCCAACCAACCTTGAAAACCTACTACTACCAGGTTAAGCAGACTTAGGATAGCCAACCATTTATTTTGGCTCCAGTACCTGAATGCAAAAACTGCTGTCAATATCATACCCAGGCCTGCTGCAACACCTAAAAGCCGGTTAATATATTCGGTCCAGGTTTTGGCGGCATTAAAAGACTCGGGCACCAAAATGGATTTATCCTGCCTTAAGCGAATCGCGAGGTCGTTATACCCAAACAAATCGAGTGTTTTTGCAAAACGCAGGTTTTTCTTCACCCGGTCGGCCACATATTTCTCCTTGTAACCGGCAGGTAATTGGGAAACATCTGTAGGGGGTATGATACAGCCAAAGCAACGTGGCCAGTCGGGACAGCCCATGCCCGAACCGGTACTTCGCACAACCGCTCCGGCCATTATCACCACAAAAAGAAGGATGATGGTGATCTTATTGGCTTTTTGGAACCTGTTCTTTGGAGCTGCTTTATTCATCTAAAATCTCTAAAAATTTAGGGTATCTGCTATGGAACAATTTCCGGCACAGATACCCTAAAAGATCAGCGAAAAAAATATCTTATTTTACTTCTTCATTGGGTCTGTTAACCTTTACCCATGCATTGAACTGATCAAGACCAGCAGGATTATCTTCAAAATCATGTTCCTGGTTCGAACTCATTGTTTGCGATAAAGGAACTGTCTGTGGTATGAAATCTTCTTCCGCACCTGGCTTGCTGTAGTCATAAGGCCAACGGTAAACAGTTGGGATCTCTCCTGGCCAGTTTCCATGAATATGTTCGATAGGAGCTGTCCATTCCAGCGTGTTAGCATTCCATGGATTTTGGGTAGCCTTTTTACCAAAAAATATCGAATGGAAGAAATTATACAGGAAAGCTACCTGTGCCAATGCAGCAACAATCGCAGCCCAAGTGATAAATGTATTAACTGATAACCATTGACTAAATGCAGGGAACTCAGTCGTTGCGTAGTAACGACGTGGTACACCATCAAGGCCCATAAAGTGCATTGGGAAGAACACCAGGTAAGCACAAACAAAAGTTGCCCAGAAATGCAGGTAACCTAATTTTTCATCCATTAAGCGTCCCGCAAATAATTTAGGGAACCAATGGTAAACCCCAGCAAGCATACCGAATATAGCAGCCGATCCCATTACAAGGTGGAAGTGAGCTACGACAAAATAAGTATCGTGCAAAGGTATATCCAGTGCAGCGTTACCAAGGAAGATACCGGTAACACCACCCGAAATAAAGAAAGAGACAAGCCCGATAGCAAATAACATTGCTGGTGTGAAGCGGATATTTCCGCGCCAGATAGTTGCTAACCAGTTAAAGGTTTTTACTGCTGAAGGTACCGCAATGATCAACGTAGTGATCATAAACACACCGCCCAGGAAAGGATTCATCCCGGTAACAAACATGTGGTGACCCCATACGATAAATGAAAGGGTACTGATACCGATCAGTGAGTAAACCATTGCATGGTACCCAAATATTGGCTTACGTGAATTTACCGATATAACCTCAGATGAGATACCCATTGCAGGCATGATAACGATATATACTTCCGGGTGACCCAGGAACCAGAACAAGTGCTGGAACAGGATCGGGCTACCACCTGAATAAGGCAATAACTTTCCGTTTAAAACAATATCTGACAAATAGAAACTTGTACCAAAACTGCGGTCAAAAATCAGCAATACTACACCTGCTACCAATACTGGGAAAGACAAGATACCCAGGATAGCGGTTAGGAAGAATGCCCAAACAGTAAGCGGCATTTTCCAAAGGTCCATACCTTTGGTACGCATGTTCAATACCGTACTTACATAGTTGATACCACCCATCAATGAGGAGGCCACAAATAATACCATACTGATCAGCCAAAGCGTCATCCCCAATTCAGAACCTTTCATCGCTTTCGGCAGCGCCGACAAAGGCGGATAAATGGTCCATCCCGCTCCTGCGGGTCCTTTCTGAATAAAGAATGAGGAAAGCATGATGATACTGGCAATAAAGAAGAACCAGTAGGAAAGCATATTCACAAAAGGTGAAGCCATATCGCGTGCTCCAACCTGCAATGGAATAAGTAAATTACTAAAGGTACCGCTCAAACCGGCAGTTAGAACAAAGAATACCATGATGGTACCGTGAATGGTAACCAGCGACAGGTAAAACTCAGGATCAAGGCGTCCGTTAGGGGCAAAACGTCCTAAAAGTGTAGTTAATAAAGGAAAAGACTTATCCGGATACGCCAACTGGATCCTGAAAAGGATTGACAAAAGCATAGCTATAACTGCCATTGTAATACCTGTGATCAGGAATTGTTTGCCGATCATCTTGTGATCCTGGCTAAACACGTATTTCGTTAGAAAAGTTTCGTGATGATGATGTTCGTGATCATGATCATGAGACACGGCGTGATCTTGAACTGCTAATGTTGACATAATCGCTATACTTATTAATTATTTAATGCTATCTTATTTTCTGCTGCGCCAACTTTGTTACCAGCATCGGCAAGCTTCCACTCTTTCCTGATCAGGTCATTTACGTATGGTTTCTGATGAGAAAGCCATACGCGGTATTCAGCAGGAGTAACTACCATAACCACTTTTTGCATATTATAGTGACCACCGCCGCATATTTTATTGCAATACAGCAAGTAATTGAAGCTTGGGTCATCCAACCTGTTGCGCATATCGGCAGTTGTAATGGTTGGGGTAAATTTGAAAAATGTTGGTAATCCTGGAACCGCATTCATCTGCAACCTGAAGTGTGGCATGAAAACGCTATGGATCACGTCTTGTGCATGGATATTTAACCTGATCGATTTACCTACCGGCAATACCAATGTATCAGCTCTCAGGTCATCATAGCTGCTTTTGTCTTTCGAGCTAACAGCCAGATTATTACTTTGAGAATAATAGGTTTGATAATCAGTTGTACCAAGCTTACCATCATTACCAGGATAACGCAACTCCCAGGCAAACTGGTGAGCCGTAACATCGATATTGATGTCTCCCTTTACCTCGGTGGTATTAGTGATCTGGCGCCAGATGAAGAAACCGAACACTACTAACACTGTCAAAACTATCGCCGGAACAATCGTCCAGATTTTCTCAATGGTATTGTTGTGAGGATAATAATAGGCCTTGCGTTTTTCAGAACCACGGTATTTAAATAAAAATCCAAACAACAAAATCTGTGTGATGATAAACACAAAGGTTGTTATGGCGGTAGTTGTCCAAAACATCTGGTCGATCTTCACGCCATGCTCAGAAGCTGGTTCAGGCAATATTTGTTGACCTTGTACGGTAAATGACCAATAGGCGCCATACAAACCAGCTACCAGGAATACTACACAGACATAACCAATAAAGTTATTCCAGTTTATCCCTTTTTTACCCTGCATTTTCAGCGTCAGCTCGTATATCTTCAAAATTTTTCCAATAACAGCAACTATTACGCATACCAGCAGGAAAAGCAAAACATAATATCCTACTCCCAGCCATTCGCTGCCAGAGTCTGCAGCCGGGGCACCTGCAGCAGGTGTTTCGGCAAACAGACTGCCAGTCCCCATCAGCAAAAACATAGCGAAAAAGGAACTTAATTTTTTAGAATCTATTAATTTTTTGAATCCCATTTTTATATCAGTTTGGTATTCCTTATCAGTTAGCAAATTTAGTTAATATTAAATGTGGTGGTGTAAGCTCTCGTCCAGGAATGGGTGATTCTTCGGTATAAGAGACTTAAATTTACTCAGCGCAGACAAGGCGAGGAATGTAAATAAACCAGCGAAACCAATAAACACTCCGGGCTCAACCCATGAAATAACACCCCAGTACCAATGTTCGTGCGGAGCTATCGTGTTAGGTGCGATCATTTGGAAATAATCAAGCCAGTGACCAAGGATGATGACAACAGCCATTACCTGCAGCGTACCAACATAACGTTTCGAATCGCGCTGCATTAATACCAATAAAGGTGCGCCAAAGTTGATCACGATATTCAGCCAGAACCAAACTTTGAAATCGGGCTCCCAACGACGGAAAAAATAAGCAGATTCTTCAGGTATATTGGCATAATAGGTAAGCAGGAATTGTGCGAACCATAAGTAAGTCCAGAATACCGAGAACGCAAACATGAATAAACCCATGTTGTGCAAGTGATTCTCTGTTACCCATGAAAGCTGACCTTGTTTACGCAGATAAATAATAATCAGGGTCATAGCAGCTAAACCGCTTACCCAAAGACCGGCAAGGTTGTACCAACCAAACATGGTCGAGAACCAGCGAGCCTCCAATGACATGATCGTATCAAAAGCAAATACCGGAACAGTAAAACCAAATAAAACCAGGAAGATAGCAGAGATAACAATGCTTTTGTTATAATATTTCATTCCACCCAACTCGTCTTCATCACGGGAGTATTTTGCAAACAACCAGCCAAAAAAGCTGTAAACTGCAAGCATACCGATGATACGAAACAAAAAGTAAGGTACATTCAGATAACCCGCTTTGCCTGCGATCACAGAATCATAAATTCCGCTGTCTTTAATACGCAGATCAGGGGTTGCCCAACGTGCATATAAATATGGTTCGATATGATTTTTTCCATCTACATTTACAGTGTGGGTCATTTTTAGCCCGGCAATGATAATAACTACCAGGATCAAAGCTGCTATAGGCAATACCTTACCAAATGCCTGAGGTACACGCAGGATCGATGCCGACCAGCCTGCCTGAGCCGCATACTGGATGCCGCAAAACATCACACCGGCTGCGCAGACGCAAGTAAAATAATAGCCCATCAGCAACAGGTTTGAAAACGTCCGCTGCTCGTGGTGAGTTAAAAACCCGGCCACAATGGTTACAACACCGATAACAATAGCGATCAAGCTCCAGGTTTTTACTTTACCTGTAAATTGATATTGCTCGTCAAAACTATTATGAGTCTTCATTTAAAATATTATTGTTTTTGTAATTGGTGTACATACTGAACCACTTTCCAGCGTTCTGTCGGCGAAAGCTGCGAAGCGTATGAACCCATAGCATTCACGCCATAAGTGATGGTATGATAAATTTTTCCATCAGTAAGATCTTTCATATTACCACCTCTTGAACTTTGGCCTGTCGAATAAGATGGCGGCGGCGGATAACCATGCTGTACCACCAAACCATCACCTTGTCCACCTAAACCATGGCAGGGTGAGCAAAAGCTGATAAATAACTGTTTACCATCTTCAAGGTTATCAGCAGTTTCGGCAAGCGGACTTTTCACCTCGGTACCAGCTAACTCATAACCATCTTTGCTATTCGGATAATCAAAAGTTGTAAATCCAACCGGAATTGTACCGGCAGGTGCTTTCTGAGCAGTTTTACCGTCCTTAAAATTAGGGTTCGGCTGGTCAGGGTCATACGCAATATGCTCATACATATTGGGGGCGTATTCCCAGCCAGTGCTTCTTTTATCCTTGCACGAGCTTACTGCGATAGCAGCTGCAACGGCAACTGACGCAAGTCCCAATATCTTTGTTTTATTCATAGCTAACATATTTTCTGTCGTTATGCTTAATTTCTACAGCTCCGGCTTCACGCAGGATATTAGTGATATCCTCATGTGGAACATTTCCTTTGGCATCTATCGCGATCACAAAACGATCGTCAGTTGCCCGCAGATCCATCACCCGTGGCGCACGTCCAGGGAAAAGGTGTGTAGCAAAAAAGAAAGTTATGGTCATACCAAATGCGGTAAACAATACGGTCCACTCGAAAGTTGCCGGGATAAAATCCGGAACAGCGAATGCAGGCTTACCACCAATATTCATCGGCCAGTCATGTACCAGGGTATAATACACGATACTAAAAATTGTTGTTCCACCCAAAATACCGAACATAAAGGCTGCATAACCCAAACGTGAAGGTTTTACACCCAGCTTATCTTCAATACCGTGAATAGGCATCGGGGTATAAACGTCATAAATCGGAACGCTGTTCTTTTTCAATTCGTCGATCCCATGCAGCAAGACATCCGGATCGTCAAAAAGCCCCAATATAAATTTAGTGCTGCTCATTATTTCTTATTTTTTATAGTCTGCCAGTTCTACACTGTCAAATTTCGTTAACGACTCTTTATAGAATTCAACCTGTTGAGGCTCTAGGTGTCCCTCAGCCATCAATTTCTTCTTAGCCTGTTCACTAGATGATTTCAGCAATAGTTTCACTTCTGCCATTGCAATTGAAGGAAGCACCCTGATGAATAAAAGGAACATGGTAAAGAATAAACCGATTGAACCGATAAATATACTTACGTCGATCCATGTTGGATAAAACATCGCCCAGCTCGAAGGGATAAAATCGCGGTGCAGTGAAGTTACAATGATCACGAAACGCTCGAACCACATACCAATGTTTACTACAATAGATAATACCCATGAAACATGAATGTTGGTCCTGATTTTTTTGAACCACATCAATTGGGTCATCAATACGTTACAACCATACATCATACAACCTGCCCACCAGTAAGGGCCGATAAAGCGATTTAAGAAAGTATATTGCTCATATTCACCACCTGAGTAGTAAGCGATAAAGAATTCAGTTAAATAAGCCACGCCAACGATAGAGCCTGTAACAAGGATGATCTTGTTCATAGCTTCGATATGGAACATGGTGATATAGTTCTCCAACCCTAATACTTTACGTACAACAAGCAATAGGGTCTGCACCATAGCGAAACCAGAGAAAATAGCTCCGGCAACGAAATATGGAGGGAAAATGGTCGTATGCCAGCCCGGCTCAAGCGATGTAGCAAAGTCCATAGATACGATGGTGTGTACCGAAAGTACCAGCGGGGTTGAAACACCAGCCAGGATCAAACATACCGTCTCAAAACGCTGCCATGTTTTTAATGAACCTGTCCATCCGAAAGAAGCAATTGAATAGATCCTGCGGCGGATACCAGTTGCACGGTCGCGAATCGTTGCCAGATCGGGTAATAAACCAGTATACCAGAACAATAAGGATACCGAGAAGTAAGTTGATATCGCAAATACGTCCCAGATCAAAGGCGAGTTAAAGTTAACCCATAATGAACCGTATTGGTTTGGCAATGGTAATGAATATACTGCCATCCACGGGCGACCCATGTGACAAACAATATAACTGGCCGCACAAATTACCGCGAAGATGGTCATCGCTTCTGCCGACCGGTTGATAGAGTTACGCCAGTTTTGACGGAACAGTAATAAGATAGCAGAAATAAGCGTACCAGCGTGACCAATACCTACCCACCAAACGAAGCCGGTGATATCCCATGCCCAACCTACTGTTTTATTTAAACCCCAGGAACCTATACCGTACCAAAAAGTCCAGCTTACTGCAAATACCCAAAGGAGTGCACCCAGGGATGCCACCGTAAAACCGATCCACCACGCCTTATTTGGCATGTTTTCTACGGGTTTTAAAATATCATCTGTCACTTTCGCGTAGGTGATATTCTCGCCGGTTACCAACGGTTCCCTTATTATTGATTCATGATGAGATGCCATACGTTATCTATCTCTTGTTTTATTATTAAGCTTCAGTTTCTACAGTATTCCTAACCTTTACCTGGTAACCAATACCTGGTTGTACGTTAAGTTCTTCCAATACATAATATGTTCTTTCGCTGTCCAGCAATTTGGCAACTTCAGAGTTCTTATCGTTCCTGTTACCAAATACGATGGCGTTGGTCGGACAAGTTTGCTGGCAGGCAGTTTTAATATCACCGTCAGCAACAGGGCGTTTTTCGATCTTGGCTTTCAGTTTACCCGCCTGGATACGCTGAATACACATAGAGCATTTTTCCATTACCCCACGGAAACGAGTAGTAACATCCGGGTTTAGCACCAAATGGGTATGCTCATTTATCAGGTAGTTATCAAAACGCGAATCGTTCCAATAGTTGAACCAGTTAAAGCGACGCACTTTATATGGACAGTTGTTAGCGCAATAACGGGTACCGATACAACGGTTATAAGCCATGTGATTCAAACCTTCGCTTGAGTGTACCGTTGCTAATACCGGACATACTGTTTCGCATGGTGCGTGATCGCAATGCTGGCAAAGCATTGGTTGATAAACAACCGATACATTGTCCAAGTCCTTCAGGTCCTGAATTTCTTTTTCTTCGGTTACTGATTTACCTCCATCGTTGAAGCTGTAGTAACGGTCGATACGGATCCAGTGCATTTCACGGCGGCGGCGAACTTCATCGCGGCCGACCACCGGTATATTATTTTCAGCGCTACATGCTACCACGCAGGCGCCGCAACCGGTACAGGCGTTCAGGTCGATCGCCATTACCCAGTTGTATTGAGGATGATCATAGTCATCCCATAAAGTTTCGTATTCTTTATGTTTAAGGGAACCACCGCTATTTGAAGTTGGGTCCTTAACGAAGTCTTTCAAAGTAGTTTCACGGATCACATTACGACCTTCGATCGAATGGTGGGTCTGTGTTTGCGCCAGAATGATCTGGTCACCAGTAGGTGTAATTTTTGCAACTGTACTGTTCTGGAAGGTTCCGTTCTCTGCGATCTGCAGCGGGTACACATTCTTACCAGCACCCAAGCCCACCGGACCAACTTCAGTACGACCGTAACCAACAGCGATCGAGATAGTACCCTGAGTTTGACCAGGCTGAGCAAGTATAGGTAAGGTAACTGTTTTCTGACCGTCGACAGCAATCGTGATCACATCGCCCTGCACATAGCCCGCATTTCTGATATCAGTTGGCGACATGGCAGCAAAGTTATCCCAGGTAACTTTAGATACCGGATCAGGCATTTCCTGTAACCATGGGTTATTGGCACGTTTACCATCACGCAATGCAACCGATTGGTAAAGTTGTATTTCGTAACTTCCTGCAGGAGCTGCGTATTTGCTGCTTTGTACAAGGATCGTTTGGGCTACACCATTCAAATCTTTGCTAAAGCTATAGTTAGAAGCTGGTTTGTCGGCTACTTTAACGAAACCGGTTTGCAACAACGTTTCCCAACCTTTAAGGCCCGAAAGGCCACCTTTTGCAAGCAGGTTTTTGTCCCAGTTATTGCGTACGTAAGTGTAATAATCTTTAGTGGTACTGTCAGACCAGTTTAATAAACTTTGCTCTGCCTGGCGGGTATCATAAACAGGGTTGATGGCTGGCTGTATGATCGTATAATAACCTTCGATCGGGTTGCTATCACCCCATGATTCCAAATAATAATTTGCTGGTGCGACCACATTGCTATGAACAGAGGTTTCATCCTTGCTGCCAGCGAAGTTTACGCGCAAACGAACTTTCTTCAATGCTTCTGCAAATTCTGCGCCTTTATAATATTCATATACCGGATTTGCATTCAGGAAGAATACAGCATCCACTTCGCCGCGTTCAACCTCAGCTACAAACTCAACAAACTCTGCGTCGTTGCCTTTATATTGATTCGAATAATTATCCAGATCGATCGTTGTACCATAGCTTCCCAATTGTGCGTTGATCGCATTGACCAGGACCTGCTTCGCTACATCATTTGAACCCGATACTACCAAAGCTTTGCCTTTGGCTGCTTTCAATTCAGCAGCAACCAATTTAACGGCTTTATCAGCGTTTACATTTGCCAATGGCTTACTGCCAGGCAACGTAGTACCCGTAATGGCATTGTATAAATTAACCAAAGCAGGACCTTCTTC
>CAIPDP010000072.1 GCA_903863845.1 uncultured Mucilaginibacter sp.
CTGCAGGACCTGTCGACCGGCAAGCTTCCCGACGAACTTCAGACCGTAACATTTGATACCATATTATCAACCGAAGTGATAGAACATCTGTACGACCCAGAAGGTTTCATTGATTTTTGTCGCGATCAATTGACCAAAGGCGGCGAGTTGATCATCACTACACCATACCATGGTTATCTGAAAAACCTCGGACTGAGTTTATTCAATAAATGGGATTCACACATCGATCCGCTTTGGTATGGCGGACACATCAAAATGTGGTCGAGAGCTACGTTAAGTAAACTGCTCGAAAAAAAAGGATTTGAAGTCGTCAATTTTAAAGGCTGCGGTCGTATCCCCTATTTTTGGAAATCGATGATCATCAAAGCACAATTACGTTGAATTCCCAGTTTTCCTTTATCATACTTACATTCAACGAAGAGCAGCATCTTCCGCGCTTGCTTCAGTCTATCAATGACCTCGAAGCACCTGTTTTTATCCTGGATTCGGGAAGTACCGATCATACGATTGAAATAGGTCAACAATTCGGCGCAACTTTTCTATTTAATACATTCGAGAATCACCCCAAACAATGGGACTTTGCCCTGAAAAATTTTCAGGTAATAACCCCCTGGGTAATTTGCCTCGATGCCGATCAGGAAGTTATGCCCGAATTGAAAGCAAGGTTGCGGAACTTTAAAGACGAGGAATATCAAAACATCAATGGCATCTATTTTAACCGCAAAAACTTTTTTAAGGGCAGGTGGATCAAACATGGCGGCTATCATCCTTTTTACCTTTTAAAAATGTTTCGGTTTGGAATTGGCTTCTCCGATACGAATGAAGCTATGGACCACCGTTTTAATTCCCCCGGTGGGAGCATCGTTTGGAAGGATGGTATCATCAAAGAAGAAAACCTGAAAGAAAATCAGATCCGTTTCTGGATCGAAAAACATAACCGTTACAGCGACCTGTTAGCCCTGGAAGAGGTTGAACGCATGCAAAATGCACGCGGGCAAACCGAACAGCCACGGTTTTGGGGCTCGCCGAACCAACGCAAAGCCTGGTTCAAAAAACAATGGTGGCGCTTGCCCAGATATGTGCGCCCGGGTTTATATTTTACGCAGCGAATGATATTTCAATTGGGGATACTTGATGGCAGGACAGGCATCATTTTCCATTTTTTACAGGCATTTTGGTTCAGGCTTGTTGTGGACATTAAGATCGACGAATTATTGAAACAGCAAAAAAACAATGATCAGGGCGCTTGAAAAAGGTTCACCAACCAGGTTCATCCTGATTTTTCTTACGCTTTTCACTGCTTTCTATTTTTTCAATATCCTGATTTTTGGGATCACGACACCAGGTAACCATTTTTCGCCTTTTATTGCTGATCATTTTGATTATATCCGCTTTCTCCGCCATTTTTTGCTGCGCACTACTGCGAAAGTACTGGGCTGGCTGGGGTTTGGGGCGATAACGAACGATACGGATATTTTGATCGCTGGTCATGGCCGGCTTAAATTGATTTATTCATGTTTAGGCCTGGGAGTGATGAGTTTCCTGGTGGCATTTGTGATCGCCTATCCGGGAAAACTCAAATCAAAATTATCCTTTCTGATACCGGCAATGCTGGCTTTACAAACTTTGAATATCCTGAGATTTGTAGTGCTGGCTATTTTTTGGGATAAAAATGAGGATGGACAAATTGTTGACCACCACACTGTGTTCAACATCCTGATATATATCAGTATTGCTATCAGTCTATATTTTTGGGTAAAACATGTGGACAAAGTTGCGGGAGCTGCTGTCAAAAAAACTTCCGATAATTGAGATGTTGCGGTTTACAAATATGAATTATGGCCCGGCCCCTGATTTGCAATATGCTTATATTTAAGCAATGAATGAGCTAATTCCCCCTAAAGGCAAAGCCGACCTGGTTTTATACAATAACTATCCCTATAACCCGGGTGGGAGCGTATTTAAACGCCTGCTCTGGTACTACACTAACGCCTTTTTCTTTAAAAGCTCATTGTTCCCTTTTTATGGCATCAAGGTGTTTTTGCTGCGTTTATTTGGTGCTAAAGTGGGTAAAATGGTCGAATTTAAACCTTGTGTCAACATCAAATATCCCTGGAACCTAACGATTGGCGACGAAGTTTGGATTGGTGAAAATGTTTGGATCGATAGCCTGGTACCGATCACAATCGGCTCAAATATTTGTATCTCACAGGATGTACGTCTTTATACCGGCAGTCATAATTATAAAAAACCTTCGTTTGACCTTATTACCGGTGGCATTACTATTGAGGACGGAGTTTGGCTTTGTGCAGGTGCTATTATCAATCAGGGGGTTACTTTGGGTAGCCATTCAATTGTTACCGCGGGCTCCGTCATCGCTAAGAACACCGATGCCTATGGTATTTACCAGGGCAATCCGGCTGTCAAAATCCGCGAAAGGGTTTACGACCTTTAATTTTTTGAACAGATTTTGAACAAGAGCATAATTCCGAAGGCAATCATTTGGGGGCTTTCAGCTATTGTCGTCACTCTGGGCATCCTCATCTTTCTATCTCCTCCTGCAGTATTTCCCGATCCGGCTAATGGTTTCCAGGTGATGCGTTCAATGGAAATGTGGGGCGGTTTCAACCGTCTGATAAGTCCCGATGCAGAGGATCTTCGCAAAAACACTTCGGTATTCCTCAGTTGGTGGACACCGGGGCAATACCTTGTTCCTTACGGGTTTAAACTGGCATTTGGTATCAATACCGGCCGTGCAACTGCCTTAACCATAATTTTATTTCAACTTCTGGGAATTTGGGGCTTTTACCTGTTTTTCAAAAAGATCGGATTTACACCTCTGGTTGCGGCACTAAGTTTATTATTTATAGCCTGCCAGCAGTTTTTTGTGGTGCCTTTTATTTTTTACAGCGGTGGCGAACTATTGTTGTTTGGTTTCCTTGGTTGGTTTTTGTTAGGATGTACTTCCTTCAAAACTACTGGCATAGGGTTAGTGTTTTTTGTATTGATAGCCGGATTGATCGGGTTTTTTTGCAAATCATCATTTTTGTGGATCTATGTTGCCGGTTTGATCGTGATATGGATCAGGTTATCTTCCCAAAAACCACTCCTCCAATGGCTGAAGAATGGAATTTGGATCGGTGTGCCAGCCACTATTGTGTTAGCAATCATCTGGTTGTTTTATTTATCAAAAGGGCCCAACCCTGGTTCGGATGCTGCCGGGCTGAAATTTTCTTTAAAAGCCCTCGCCTTCCCACTGGCCTCACCCCTGCTGGCCGGCTTTTCAATTGACGACCTGGCACATGGGCTGATCTTTCATACCGGCAAAGTAGTTTTCTCCGATGCTGTTGCCTTGGGAATCATTGTTGTGTCAGCCGTACTGAGCCTGTGGCTGGTACTTCGCCTCTTAATACATATTCCTGATGAAAATTACCGTTTGATCATCAAAGTATTTTATACAGGAGCTTTCTTGTTTTTTACGGTGGCTTACCTGAGGCAACTCACCATTACCTACGAGGCCAGGCACTTTCGTATCCTAGGGCTGCTGATTGTTCCGGGTATAATTTTTCTGCTCAGCAAAACGCGCTGGTTCTATAGTGCAATTTTCTTATTCATTAGCTCGGCTATTGCATTAACAAGCATATTATATGTTAGCACGGGTTATTCATACAATAAAAATCACAGCGCGCGTGGTAATAGCGGACTTGCACAACCCTATATAGATCAACCGGCGATGGATCAAATATTGGCTATCGACAAACAAAACACCAATGCCATTTTTGTTTTTGTAGATGCAAGTCTGCCCGTCGAGATCAAACACAACCGCGTTATTGTCCTCGATCCAATAGGCGACGACCTGAAAATTGATTACGAAGATTACGAGCACAGCGGCCACGCCGGACCACTCTATGTCATTTTGCCGGAAAGATATGCCGGGGACAAGGAACAGATGATCTTAAGATCATTCCCGCAATACAGGGGCTGGGAAGGCACTAGGTTAAGTGATGGGTATGTGATGTATGCAGCACGTTAGAACCGCTGATTCATGTGATTTTGCTGATGTCGCTGAAGTAATTGCTTTTACATATTAAAAATCAACAAAATCACATGAATCAGCGGTTAATTTCCGTCCACAACAGATCCTTCAGCTGGTCGATCCCCTTCTGAGCCACCGAGGAAATAAACACCGCCGGCAGATCGCCAGGTAGTTCTTTCCTGATCTCTTCCTGTAATTCCTCATCCAGCAGATCCGTTTTTGTGATCGCTAATACCCTCGGCTTGTGCACCAATTCGGGATTGTATTCTTGAAGCTCGTGGAGTAAAATCCGGTATTCTTCCTTTACCGAGCGACTGGTATCCGACGGTATCATGAAAAGTAACACAGAATTTCTTTCAATATGCCTTAGAAACCGGAATCCAAGTCCTTTGCCTTTAGAAGCGCCTTCAATAATACCCGGTATATCAGCCATTACGAAGGATCGACCGTTACGGTAAGCTACAATGCCCAGGTTAGGTACCAGGGTAGTAAATGCGTAATCGGCAATCTCGGGCTTAGCAGCTGAAACAACGGAGAGCAGGGTGGATTTACCCGCATTAGGGAATCCCACCAAGCCAACATCGGCCAGTAATTTTAATTCGAGTATATTCCAATCTTCCAGGCCGGGCTCGCCGGGTTGCGCAAAGCGTGGTGTTTGTTGCGTAGCCGACTTAAAATGCCAGTTCCCCAAACCACCGCGTCCACCCGGTGTTAGTATCCTGGTCTCGCCATCTTGGGTGATCTCAAACAACACTTCTCCTGTCTCAGCATTTTTGGCAATTGTACCGAGTGGAACTTCAAGTATTTCATCCTGTCCGGTCTTCCCTGTTTGCAAGGATAGGCGCCCACCTTCACCATCACCTGCTATCACATGCTTGCGGTATTTAAGGTGAAGTAATGTCCATAGCTGCGCGTTCCCTTTTACGATAACATGACCACCACGTCCGCCATCGCCGCCATCGGGTCCGCCTTTAGCAGTAAGCTTGTCACGGTGTAAATGCGCAGAGCCTGCCCCACCGTGTCCGGAGCGACAGCAAATCTTAACATAATCAACAAAATTGGAACCCTGAGACATGATTGAATTTCGAAATTTAATTATCGGATATGTTTAAGGTTGATGGCCCCGGAGCAAAAAATCCGAAACCAGCTATCCGAAATCCGAAATTAAAGTGAGTCAATAATGGCAACGACCGAATTTAAAATTTCTTCTTTCGATCCGATACCATTAACACTTGAAAACTTATTTTGGTTCCTGTAGAATTCAGCTACAGGGGCAGTTTTATCATTATATTCTTTGATGCGCCTGCGGATAACTTCAGGGTTGGCATCGTCCGGCCGGCCTGAAGCTTTGCCACGTTCTAATAAACGGCGTTCTAATTCCTCTTCGTTCACCTCCAGTGCGATCATCGCGGCTATAGCTTCATTTTTGCTTTTAACCAACTCATCTAAAGCCTCAGCCTGCGCTACTGTACGCGGGAAACCATCAAAAATAAAACCCGCTCCGCCTTTATTCGCATCCAGTTTGTTGCTGATCATACCGATTACAACGGCGTCAGGCACTAATTTTCCTTCCGCCATTAATAATTTTGCTTCCAAACCAAGCGGCGTACCTTGTGCTATCTCACCCCGCAACATATCACCAGTAGAAAGTTGCATCAAACCATATTTTTCAACCAGGTATTGCGATTGGGTACCTTTACCGGCCCCGGGTGGGCCAAACAGAACTAAGTTTAGCATAGTTAGTGGCGGTTTATAATTTAAAAAGGCCTCCCGGTATAATGACAGAAAGGCCTAAAATTAGTGCACTTGAAGGGAGTCGAACCCCTAACCTTCTGATCCGTAGTCAGATGCTCTATCCAATTGAGCTACAAGTGCGGTTTACCAAGATCCTAAACCTTGCGGTTTTTTAAGGACTGCAAAAATAGGATTTCTTTTCAATCCGTCGTAATGTTTTTTCAAATATTACTTCACCGCCTCGGCAATGGCTGCAAAATCGGGCAGGTCGCCTGCATTTTCCAGCACTTCGGCATAGATAATATCCTGATTTTCGTCGATAACGAAGGCTGATCTTTTAGAAACACCTTTTAAACCGAAAAAGAATTCATCGTATAAAGCGCCATAAGCTGCTGATACGGTTTTATTGAAATCAGAAAGCAATGGGAACTGGTAAGCATTTTCTTCTTTGAACTTAGCCAATGTAAATGGTGAATCAACAGAAATACCTAAAACCTGCGCATTCAGCCCGTCATAGTAGCCAAAATTATCGCGCATGGTACATAGCTGGGTGGTACAAACGCCTGTAAATGCGAATGGGAAAAAGTGCAAAACAACTTTTTTGCCCTTGAAATCGGATAAGGATACTTCTTGTTTGTCAGAAGATACTAAAGTGAACTGTGGTGCAGGTTGACTGGCTTGTAATGACATATGTTTAGTTTTTGTGCAAAGAAAGCTAATAAATAGTAAAACAACTGACCGGTATTCTTTTTTTACAATCAATTGAACCTTTAATTTTACAAGGAAATGAAAGCCATCATCATCACCCAGCCCGGCGGACCGGAAGTATTGCAAATTGCCGACAGGCCTCTACCAACATTTGCTACAAATGAAGTGCTGGTAAAAGTGCAGGCTGCTGGTGTTAATCGTCCAGATGTATCCCAGCGCAAGGGCCACTACCCTGCTCCTGCCTGGACTTCGCCAGACATACCGGGGCTTGAAATTGCGGGGGTAATTGAAGCAATTGGTTCTGGAGTTTCCCGCTGGAAGGTCGGCGATAAAGTTTGCGCCCTGGTTAGCGGCGGCGGCTATGCTGAATGCTGTAGCGTACCTGAGGGGCAATGCCTGCCAATTCCAGGTGAGCTAAATTTTATCGAAGCAGCTTCTCTACCTGAAACCTTTTTTACTGTTTGGAGCAATGTATTTGACCGCGGAAATCTTCGGGCCGGTGAATGCCTGCTGGTGCACGGTGGTTCGAGTGGTATTGGTGTAGCGGCCATTCAAATGGCGCAAGCATTTGGTGCCTCGGTATTTGTAACTGCCGGAACCGATGAAAAATGCCGCTTCTGCGAAAGCATAGGCGCAATAATGGCGATCAACTATAAAACCGAAGATTTTGAAGAAGTATTACAGCAGTTAACCGAAGGAAACGGAGTAAATGTAATATTGGATATGATCGGCGGCGATTATACGCCAAAAAATATACGTACACTGGCCGATGATGGCCGCCTGATAATGATCAACACCATGAAGGGCAAAGATGTGTCTGTAGACTTGTCACTGGTGATGCGCAAGCGGCTAAGTATCACCGGATCAACATTGCGTAACCGTGATACTGGTTTCAAAAGCGATATTGCCCGAAACCTGGAACAATTTATCTGGCCATTTTTAGCATCCGGACAGATCAAACCGGTTGTCCATGCTGTTTTTCCAGCCGGCAATGCAGCAGATGCCCATACCTTGATGGAAAGTAGCGAACATATCGGGAAGATCGTTTTAGATTTTGGGAAAATTTAGATACCTCCACTGCCGATCGATCGGTAATAGCTTCGGAATCAGATATTATTTCTAATTTTATCGGGTCAAGCAAAATCATCATGTTCAAATATTTCGCCACTGCCTTATTCACCCTAACGGTAAGCTTTGCTTTTTCACAACAAAACGTGCCTGCAACAATCAAGCAATTGGCAGCAGGATCGGTTAAATACCAGGGGAATACCAATACCTGCTGGTCGTTCTCGACCACATCTATGATCGAGACAGAAAAGATCAAAAACGACAAACAAGATATAGACTTATCAGAACTCTATACGGCTCGCAACTTATTTATTGAAAAGGCTAAACGTTACATCTTATCAAACGGTACAACTTTGTTTGAAGCCGGCGCCCTGTCGCATGACGCGCTGTACATCATACAAAAATATGGTGCCATCCCTAACGAGTTTTATCAACGCGAAAAAGCAGTGAGCTTTTCTGACCGCAGCAATATTCAGTTAGATGCTATCCTGAAAAATTACCTGGATTCGGTATTAAAACAAAAACCGATCGACCCTAACTGGTTGACTGGATTCATCAAAAAACATGATGCTATTGCTGGCGTACCACCAGAAAAGTTTACCTGGGAA